>JASJYE010000083.1 GCA_030123645.1 Candidatus Hydrogenedentota bacterium
AGCCGTATCCTCGCTCCTTCGGCATGTTTCTTGCAAAATGATTGTGCAAGAGCTCCGCCTTAGTTGAATGTCGTGCCGGGTATCTCTTTTCATTTCTGGCGCAATGCGATGATCTTCGAACTGCGACGAAAGCCTTCGAGAGAGAACATATCCGCAGCGTACTCAAGGCTTGCGAGTGGAACAAAGAGGCCGCCGCGCAGCGACTCGAGGTCAATCCTTCCACGCTGTATAGAAAGATGGCCGATTTGGGGTCCCAACCGGTCCCTCGCCTACCGTCACATGACGGGGCCGGGCGCATGTGCCTACCTTTCGCCCGAAAACAAGCCCTACGCTGACTCATCCGGCCAAGTGTCCCACGTTTGCTGAAGACGGACACTCTGATCGTATCCAACACGTCTTCGACCTCATTGCGGCGCCTCAGACGAGGGGTGCTGACTTGCAATTGTGCAAAGCATCTCGCCGCATTTTTGTAGAATTACAATAATTCTTGTGAAAATCTCTTGCAGGATTGCAAGATCTCGTTAAAGA
This sequence comes from Candidatus Hydrogenedentota bacterium, assembly GCA_030123645.1. GTDB lineage: Bacteria > Hydrogenedentota > Hydrogenedentia > Hydrogenedentales > JASJYE01. The sequence goes on from JASJYE010000083.1 coordinate 529, forward strand.
AATGGTGAACGGGGCGGGGATCGAACCCGCGACCACCGGATTAAAAGTCCGATGCTCTACCAACTGAGCTACCCGTCCACTGATGGCAGCGCATAAAGAAAGCGAGCCCGTGTGAGCTCGCTCCCGAAGTGCACGAGCCTACCGCGCAAAACGGCGCGAGTCAAACGCTGGCGCCTTCCTACGGTCAAACATGCGCATCTTACTTTCTCTTTGGGAAAACAAAAAGCAGCAAAGAAAAACCGAAATGCAAAATGAACGGCGCTACACTTAAGCGGGCTCACTCTTTTAGCGTGCATGATCGGCCCGAAGGTCGTCGTAAATCACCAGGAGTTGCTGGTGCACCTCGAAAGCGATCGGCGGCCGCCCTTCCCTGCTGAAAAATCCGAGGTCCATCGCGTCCGTATCGGCATGCATCTCTCCGTGCCATTCATCGACTGTATAACCCAGCACGATAATGCCGGGGGAATGCTTACTTGGGAAGCTGCTGACACCCATAAGCGACAAGCCCTTTCCTGTAAGGCCGGTCTCCTCGGAAAGCTCCCTCAACGCCGCCGCCTCAGTCGTTTCGCCCGTCTCCACAAACCCGCCCGGCAGCGTCCACATGCCCTTCCTTGGCTCGATGGAGCGCTGGACGAGCAATAGCTCCCCCTGGTCGTTGGTCAGGAAACAGCATGCCGCCGGCACCGGGTTCGAATAATAAAAACGGTTGCACGGGGCGCAATGCGGGCGCAGCGACTCACCGTCGTCCGCCTTGGCCAACTTAAGGCCGCAGATGCCGCAATATTTCCATTCGAATCGCCCGTAGTTGCTCGTCATGCCCTGATCCTAACAGGCAATTTGAAACCTTTGCAAAGGGGCGACCCGCAGGAGCCGCTCATTCGTCCGTTCCCGACTCGACCACGCCGGCGTAATTGGGCTCCGCCTGTACAGGGCCCTGCCCCGTCGTCCACAGCACCGCATCGTCGAGGAGGCTCAAGAAGGTCTCGTTCTCCCACACGTCCGGACGGTGGCCCATCGCATTGTAGTAGACGCGGCCTTCGCCCAACGGCCGGCACCACACGATCGGATAGGGTTGCGTGTCGTACATCTTCTGCCTGCCCCGCTCCTCCCCTGCATCCAGCAGGGCCAGGACATGAATCGCATCCGCATTCATCTGTCGAAACACGTACCACTCCTCCATAATCGCGAAGGCTTTGGGTAGACTGGCCATCGTCGGGTGTTTCCGATCCACGGGCCGCACTGTACCCACGAATTGCCTGCCGTGGCCGCGAAACGCCGCCCCAATCATGGTCGTATAGGGCGTCGGGTCATCTCCGGCCTTCGAGCGGAACGTATCGGTCGCGCTATGGATGCCCATGAAGCCGCCGCCCGCCATAATCCATTCGGTGAGCGCCGCGACGCCGTCAGCGCCCATGGGCGGGTGCTTGTCCAAACCCAATTGCGTGAGGTCGCCCTGCGTGTAAAAGATAACAAGCTTATAGGATTTCAGATTTTCCGCGTTGATGCTCCCCGCGTCCTTCGTGGCCGTCAACGTCATCCCATGCTCGGCGAGTAAGCCGCGCAAGACGATCTCTACCTGACTGGCCTGCCCGTCCTTCTCCGCGATGGTCTCGTGCTGGAAGACCTGGGACTTGCTCAGCAAGAGGACCTGCGCACCGTTATCCTCGGCAGAAGACACCGGCAGCAGGCCGAGAACGGCGCTCAGCATTAATGAAAAGCTACGAATTGTCAAAGTCATGGCCGGGATCCCTCATATCGGTGTCAAATTTTGAAGTGCGAGACCAAGGGGACAGCCTAGCGCACTCCCACCTATGGTGCAAGAAATCGGTCCCACTATTCATCAGCAGCGGCAGGCGGCGCCTGTTCAGCCGCTTCCAGGATGTCCTCGGCCCGTACAATCACTGTAATCATGTTTGAACCGATATTGCTCAGCGACCCAAGCCCCATGAAGCCACCGCCGCCCGCGCCGGACGACTTGATCTTTCTCATCGCACTCATCCCAACGAAATTTCCCTGCATGTCGAATGCGGGCTCACCTAAGGCGCCGGCCCCTCCTCCCGAAATGACATAGAGCCTCCGCGGCTTCTCCATGACCGCACTGACGCGCGGGAAACTGCCTGAAATCGATCGGTTAGCGACTCTACCCAGCCGCCCCAGGAGGACCAACTGGTCGAATTGCTCCACTTTCGGATCTGATGAAATGTCAATTACCCGGAAGTCCTCCGCGCGCGGCTCCGTCGGCCGCACGAAGATGAGATCGAGATCTCGGTCGCGAAGGACCACGTCCGCAGACATTTCGTCGCCGTTATCCAGAATCAACGTTACGTCGGACAGGTCCGAATCGACGGAGAACTGGAACCCGAGGTCCTCATCTCCGCCGAGACCGCTAAGCATATCGCTGATCATGCTCATAGGGTTGGTGGCGCTCAACGATGCGACGGTCAGTCCGTCTTTTCCGATCACGCTCCCCGTCGTCTCGGTAATCGACTCACTCTTCTCGCTTCCAAGGCCACCGAACGAAAATCGCTCTTCGAGCACAAGCCTGATGGTGACCACCGCTTCTTTGTTGTCTTTCACAACCCCCTTTGCCACCTCGGCGAGTTTATCCGCGGCCGCGGGCACGCTGCTCAACGCAAGGGCCATTGTTAGTAGTATCGGGGCATAAAGTGTCCGCATGGGGCTGCTCCTTTCCGTCCAGACGCGGAGGGGCCTCAGTATAGCCGCTTCCGCATGTGCGTAGTACCCCTAGCTCGATCGCGTATTCACCAGCCGATCTCACCAACCGACGACAGCGCGATTAGCCCTCGGAAAGGCGCGAGGAGAGGGCCTGAAGGGCCTTAGCCGCATCGCCGAGACAAAGGTATAGGATGAGCAGAAAATGCGGAACGGTCACCGCGAGTTCGAGATAAAAGAACGTGCGCGCGTCCTCGACGACAGGCACAAGCGCGGCAAAGGGCAGCGTTGCGCCCAGGACCGCATACGACCCAAGGTGCCGCCTAAGCTTCAAATGCCGCCGGAATAGGTTCGTAATCCGAATTAGATAGAAGATCAGCACTACGTCCGCGACCGTCCACAGCGTCCCCTGAACACGCGTCCAGAACATGTATTGCTCATGTGTGAAATGGCTCCCGATCGAGCGGACAAGTTCCAGAATCATGTGCGGCCCTTAGTGTGACTGAACCATCGCGCGAGACGACGATAGCCGAGAACCAAGAAAATAGCAGCGAGCCATTCAGCGGCGATCCAAACGCCGCCCGCGATTCGAAGGTAGAGTTCGACGAACCTGCGGGTCGGCTCATCGACGTAGGTCGCGTGGATGTATCCGTCCTCCAGAGCCGCCATGCCGGAGGCCGTCTGCGCTGTCGCGGCGAAATCAGCCAGCAGTATGGCGCCGGCCACGCATGCGGCGAAGACGATGCGCCTATCCATTCTCTGTCAAGCCCCGAAGCTGCTTGTACGCCCGGATGCCCTGAACCACGATCGCGATCTCGAGCAGCACCCAGGCCGTGATGAAACCGCACCAAAGCGCGACGTGGATATGCGTCCGCGTGTAATATGCCTGCTCCGCCAGCGCCTGGACATTGTCCCCCGCCGCGGCGATGGCGCTGAAGGCCTCCGGCAGCGGCGCGATGAAAATATGACGGCCGAAGACCGCCGCTACGAGGCCCAGCATCGCCAAGGCCCAGCGAAGCGCGCGCCTGCGTTCCGCCCGAGTCAGGGAAATACGCGCAGGGAACGGCCGTGTCGCGAATAGGCGCACGGCGGCAGTCATACAAAAGAGGATCGCGACCTCAGCCATTATCCAAAATACACCGGCGGCCTCAAGGAGCAATTCCGACCGAAACTGTTCCCCTGCACTCCCGATTGGGTCGCCCGCCGCCTGCGCGCTCGCACCTCCGCCTGCCCACCAGGCCGCCGCTACAAGCACGAGTATCGCCACACTATTCGGTCTCATGCTCCTCGATCCCTAGACAGCCGGTCGATTGAACCGGCCCTTCGCCCTAAATCAACCCAACTCTCTGTAAAATCCCTGCCGCATCATCCTGAGCGAAGCGAAGGATCTCTTGCAAGAAAGTCTCCACGGATTAATCAGAACGTCCCGCAGAATGATTGCCCGACCTTAGGACATTGGATGCACCACCTGAGAGCCGCGTGTGCCGCGCGGCGTAAGTTTCCTCCCCCTTGATGGGGGAGGTCAGGTGGGGGTGAATACTAGGCCGGTGTTCCGACCGGGTCAGTACTCAGGCGCAATCGGAACTGCTATCCGAGGCCGTGGTGCCCGTTTTCTTTGAGCAGAAGATCGTCGTTCATGATCGGGAACTTGCCCGGATATTTGACGAATGCGGCGTGGCCGTCCATGTACAGTACGTTCGCGCCGCCGGGGACATGGTTGAAAACGTTTGTGCCGGCCTTATTGTCCGTCGATGCGCTCGTGCCGAAGGTGTCCCACATTACCGGCAGTTCACTCTGCGCTACCGCGCTCGCCCCCGGGTTGTTGATATCCCTAATCAAGAAGCGCTCGATTCCCTCGCGCAGACGAAACACCGTGTCCCCGCCCGCCGTACCCGTCGCGAACTGCTCACCGGGAGCAGGCGGCGCGAGCGGGTCAAAGGGACCCGGCACCCATCCAGGCCAGTCGGGCCCGTCCATGCTCAGGTCGCGCGTAAAGTCTTTCAGACGCACTTCTCCGAGATCCAGAATCGTCACCAACGGATTCGTACCTCTGCCGATCATGGTCATCGCGCCCTGCACGCCGAAAAACTCCGCCAGATTCGACGCCGTGTACCCTAAATAACGATACGATCGCGCGAGTTCGGCACTGACGTAATAGTCATACGAAATGGGGTCGCGCGCCCGAATGGACTCTTCCTGCATTTCCTCGAAGTTCGTCCCGTCAGGCATCCGCGGCAGTGGGTCGACCGGCGGAAATCCCACCAGCCAACCCGGGTCCGCTCCCGTGTCCGAGGGACAGCGCGCGATATTCAGGTCGGCCAAATATCCTGGGAATATCGCCGAACCCGCAGGCGAACTCCAGATAGCGGACGAGCGCGTATCGTCCCGGATGCTTCCGTAGTGTGCGGGGCGGGGAAAGACCTCGCCTCTGCTTTCACCGGCGTACATCTTGAACACAAGCCCGAATTGCTTGAGATTGTTCATGCAGCTTGCGCGCCGCGCCGCCTCGCGCGCACGCGCCAACGCCGGCAGCAGAATCGCCGCCAAAATGCCGATGATGGCGATCACGACCAGGAGCTCGATCAAGGTAAAGCCGCTTTTCTTCACTTCGCTGCTCTCTTCACGGTAATTTCAACGAATATCATTGGATAGAACGCCAATTCTAACACTGTAATCCCTCAAAAGCCATTCCAGAGGCGTCTTAATCACTGGATTCCGTGTCTGCGACGCCTCTTGCAGCCCGACCGAGGCGCTGGTAGGCTTATCCCCGCGGGGCGGAAGACGAATGGAGCTGACGATGGCGATGTTTCAGGACAGGGTAGTCGTGGTGACGGGGCCAGCGAGAGCATCGGACGGGCGATGCACCTGAAATTGGCCCCACAACGCTCAAGACTGGTCCTGGCCGCACGGATGAGGATCGTCTGCACGAGGCCGCCGAGCAATGCCAGGACGTCGGTGCCCAGACCCTCGTCGTCCCGACGCTCTGCCCTCCGCCTGAAAAAAGCCGCTGCACCGGCGCGGAACGGAAAACTAAGTGAAGGTAAATTGCTCGAAGGCGCGGAGAACTGGCGGCCGTGGCGCGCCTACGCGCCGATGCACCTATGGTCAAGCCTCGGCGACTAGACAGGCCAGATGGAGGAGGACGAGATGGAAAGTGACATCGTCTACACGTACATGAAAAGTCCGAACGGCTCGATACTGCTTGCGCGAAGCGAGGTGGGGCTCACACACATCAATTTCCAAGAGGGAAGGCACAAAGTGCAGCCCGGCGCGTCGTGGCGGCGCGAGGATGGGCCTCTCCTCGAGGCCATCGACCAGCTCCACGGCTATTTCGACGGCAGCCGGCAGGCCTTCGACCTGCCCCTGGCCCCCGCGGGTACTTCGTTTCAGCAAAAAGTGTGGCGAGCCCTGCAAGAGATCCCCTGCGGTGAGACGACCTCCTACGGCGAGATCGCCCGGCGCATCGGCCGGCCCACGGCATCCCGCGCGGTCGGCGCGGCGAACGGCCAAAACCCCCTGCCCATCGTTATCCCCTGCCACCGGGTCATCGGGGCAAAGGGCCAACTCACGGGATACGCCGGCGGCCTCAAGATTAAGCAGGCGCTGCTCGAGCACGAGCGGCGCGTTTCAGGCGTCGCTCCCGCTCCAGCGCAACTTTCCCTCGCCGAGGGCATGTAGGCACGCCTGAGCGCGTCTGCCGCCTTTCTACCCGCTTGGGCGGACGGTGAGCACGGGACAACTTGCCGCCCGGACGACCTTTTCGGCAACGCTACCCAGCAATGCGTACGCGAGACCTTTACGCCCATGTGTCGCAATGACGACCAAGTCCACGCCGTCTTCCTTAATTTTATCGGCCAAAGCCCTGTGCGGTATGCCGGTCGTCACGAAAACTTCCGTGTTCACGCCTTCCATTTCCGATGCTACGCCCTCGAGGTTTTCCTGCGCGGACTGAGAGAGGTGCTCGCTTGCATTCATGGTCACCTGGGCCGTCCACTCAGGATAGTCGAAACGCACATCCACCACATGCGCGAGCACGATAGTCGAACCGAACTGGCGCGCCAATTCCGTCGCCAGCGGCAACGTGCTATGCGAAAACTCGGAAAAATCGAGCGGACAAAGAATGCGATCGATCTTCAAGCTCCCGTCCTCTTCCAGCGCTTCATGCTCCGGATGCTTGATCGCCAGCACGGGCATCTTCGAGAGGCGCAGCACCTTGTCGCAGGTGCCGCCAAACATCAACTGCTCCAGACCCGACCGGCCTTGTGTCGCGATGATGAGAAGGTCAGCGCCGATATCGTCCGCGAGCTTGACGATCTCCGCCGCCGCGTGGCCCTCACGCAGGTGCGGCGTCATGTCGACCCCGAGAAAATGTTCCTTCCGAATAAAATGCTCCAATTCCTTTTCCGCCGCCGCCCTAATGGACTCCAGCGAACGCTGTAAATCGGCGCTGGAAACATAGACGCCGTCCACTAAGCCGTCTTTCACAAACGCCGTGTCGACGACATGGACACAATCGATCGTGCCCTCCGAGATCTTTGCGAAGGCCGACGCGTAACGCATCGCGTACTCGCTGTATTCGGAGAAATCGGTAGCGCACAGTATCTTTTTGAATTCGCTCATGCTCTCCGTCTCCCCTGATAGATTGGCCGTGCTCACTCCGCGAAAATATATATTGTAAACCCAATCCGACTAAGGTGGAGCAGGGCGCGTGCCACCTCGCGTGCGCCCCGTATCAGTCAGCTAAGTACCCAATACTATACGGCTTACACACGGCCAAGTCAACGCGATAAACCTCTGACGGGCTCGCATTTTCAGCAAATGTGTTCGATTAGGAAAGTCCGGCTGCCGATCCCAGGCTTCCGAGGGCTGTCTCCGGTCAGGCGTTTTCCGGCTCGGCGGCGAATTCCTCGCCGGGGTTAATGAAGCGGTTCATCTCGAATTTGTATTGCTTGTCGTAGAGTTGTTTGTAGCGGCCGTCGTGCGCGAGGAGTTCGTCGTGCGTGCCCCGCTCGACGATCTCGCCATGTTCAAGCACGAGAATCTGGTCGGCGCTCTGGATCGTCGACAAGCGATGTGCGATCACGAAGGTCGTGCGTCCCTCACGCAGCGCCGCGAGCCCGTCCTGAATCTTCTCTTCGCTTTCGCTGTCGAGGCTGGCCGTCGCCTCGTCGAGAATCAGGAT
>JASJYE010000084.1 GCA_030123645.1 Candidatus Hydrogenedentota bacterium
GGTCATCCTCGATCTTCGTTCCCTTGGTGCCCCCGTGGGCGCCGATGACGCACTCGGAGCCCTCCAGCAGCATGGCAACCAGGGCCCGGCCGATGCCGCCGCTGGCGCCGGTGATCAGGATGCGCGAGGCGGGCTCGACCCGGGGGGTCCAATCGGGGCGGGTGAATGTCGGCGTCATGTCGTTGCCTGTGTCATTTCGTGCGCCCAATGAGGTATAAATCCGCAATCCAGGGGGTGCATTTGATGAGCATTCGCCAACCGGGCGACCTCGCGAAAACAGCGGCGGGTCTTTACATCGACGGCCCGAGGTTCCTGCGCAACGTGCAAATTTACCGGCCCTATATCTGTCCCTTCGGCGAATTGATGGCCGCCGTTCCAGCGGGCGCCCGGGTCCTGGACGTCGGTTGTGGGGGGGGACTCTTCTTGGGGCTTCTCGCCAGCGAAGGCACGATCACCGACGGCCTCGGAATCGACACATCCGAATCGGCCATCCGCCTTGCCCGTCAAATGACAGGCCGCTTGCCCGCGGGGTGCCATCTGGATTTCGAAGTCCGGGCCGTCCTCGATGATTGGCCGGCGCGGACATTCGATGCCGTCTCGATCATCGATGTCATCCACCACGTTCCCCCGAAAAACCAGAAGGCCGTCTTTGACCGGGCCAGCTTGGCGGTCGGCGGCAATGGCCTCCTGATCTACAAGGACATGTGCAAAACCCCGGCGTGGCGCGCCTGGACAAACCGTGCCCACGATCTGATCATGGCCCGCCAGTGGGTTCATTACGTGCATCCCCAAAGGGTCGTCCAATGGGCGGAAGAGGCCGGCCTCGCCGTGGTCGGAACAGAGCGGATAAACAATTTCTGGTACGGGCACGACTTGTTGGTGTTCCGTCGAGGTGGCCCCTGATCGCCGATAAGGCCGGGTCATTTCGTTATCGCCGGCGTGACATCTCCGTCACGGTTGCGCCGCAGGACGGTGAAGCCGCCGATTTCCTTCTTCGCGGAATATGGAAGAACCCCGGGGTCCATCCGCCCGACGACCGCGGATGGGACGACCAGGTAATCGGGGACCAAGTCAAGCCGGAAGATCGCCTCGGTGACGAGTGCCGTATTGCCGGTCATCCAATTCGTGGTGATGGTCTCCAAGAGTCGGTTCTGCCGGCCCACGAATTCAAAATACTTCAGATTGAGGCCCCGGGTCAGCATCAAGGGCAGGGGCAACGCTCGCCCTGAACGGGAGGCGATGCTTCTGCGTGGGACCAGGTTCTCGCTTTGGCGCACTCCCGGACGGACTTCGTTCGGCGCCGCAATCCTCATCGGGAGGACGACGGCGTCGATCGACGTGTTGTCTTTGATGTATTGCGTGACTCCTATCCAACGGGCGTTTTCCGAGGCGCCGTGAATCCCGGTTCGAGCAAGGAACTGCCAAGCCGGAAGTTTCTGCCAAGCGCCAACGGCCATGGCGACGGACATGGTCAGGGTGAAGGTCAGGCAGATGATCTGCCTGTGAGATCCGACCAGGAAAGCACCAACGCTCGCGCCCGGTGCCGGCGGCGAGAGGGCAAAGCCGGGTTGTCTTCTCCAGAGAACGTAGAGGGCGAGAAGAGAAACGGCCATCGACAAGGCCGACAAACCAATCCAAAGGTCGAAGTTTCCGGGTCCGGAGACGAGCACGACGAGAAAAACCAGACCCGCGACAACGGTCTGTTTTACGCCTCCCGTTGACTCGACCCAGCGGAATAGAATCACCATCAAGGCGATCGAAGCGAGTATCTGGGGGTATTGAAGTTGTCTGGCCACGGGGAACAGAAGGAGCTGCGGCACCTTCCACCCATCGGGTGCGAACTGCCCGTAGAGCCCGAGGATCAACAACGCGCCAAGCGATAGCGCCGTGACGGCGCGGGTCGCTTTCAAGGCGGGACGGGACTTGGCCGGCCACAACAGGACCCCGCCTAGGATGAAAGCAAAAATCAAGTTGCCGGACAACACCTTGCCCAGGCCGGTGAACCGGGTATCGAACGGCAAGACCATCCCTTCGTACCACTGCACCGTCAACTGGTTCCATATCGAGTTCCAGTCTTCCCGGGGGACCTGAATGTAGAAAAAAAGAGCCCACAGCAGCATCGCGGTGCCGCCGATGCCTAACACCGTAACGATTATACGGTCGCGCCGCCGTCCAATGACGGCGGCGGCGATCAATGCCATCCCCGCCGTGAACGGCGCCACCTGAACCGACACCAGCGCCAAGAGCAAGGACAGACCAATCACGATCCACAAATTTCGCCCGGAAATCGCCGCGTACAGCAGCCAAAGGCCGATGGGCAAAGCGAGCGCCGAGTGGTTGAAATCCGGGTTATGGGCGAAGATGACCACGTTATCGAGGATCTGATGATCCTTTAGGAAGAACAGAAGAATGGTGATGCGTTCAAAAACCCCCTTGGCGCCGAGGGCCACCGCGATCCTGTCGGCCGCCAGGAATGCGGTGGCGACCATCAGGATGTAGAGACCGGCGATAAACCGGTCGTCGAGCCAAATGTCGCCGAATATTTTCGGGAACAGATAGAAAATCGTTGATTTATAGGGAGACCCGGCGGACGAAGACATGTTGCCCACGACGGGGTCATTCGCCATCAGTTCGGGATATATGGCATTGATGGAAAAGCCCGCGTAAAACCCACCCTCTAGGCCTGGGAAATACTTGATGCTCAGGAACACGGCACAAAAGAGCACCGTCGCAAGAACGATCTTTTCATCGTTTGCGCTGGCACGGGTATCGAGGGGATGCATCCTGAAAACCTGGAGACGAGTCGGCGCGACAGACTAGACGGGGGCCCGCCGTTTGTTGCGCGCGTAGAGATCGTATAGGCGCTGTTCGAGCACGTTTGCGGGCTTGAACGTCGAACGGGTGAGGCTTCTAACGAGCCTCAGAATTCTTCGCGGATGGACCAGATAGGCGGTCGAATAGAACAGCATATAAACAAGCAAGCGGCAGAGCGACAAGGCCCGCCCGCCGATGTGTTGGCAATAGGAATCGCCTTTGAAGAAATCGAATTGGACAAGGAGAGAGACGAAATAGTCGTCGTTGGGCGCCGGGAGATTGCCTTCCGTTCGCAGGCGTTCGTAAAGCTCGGAGCCGGGATAGGGCGAGAAGGTGGCGATGTTGCAATCGTCCACGCCGTGGAACGCCATCTTGACGGAATACCAAGTCGTTTTTAACACGTCCGCCACCCGTTCGTCGGGAAACCCGATGATCAGATTGATTTTGACGTTGTGGCCAATTTGCTTTGCCATCCGGATGCTTTCCGTGAGCCGGGGAAGCTTCAGCTTCTTTTTGATTCGCTCGAGCGTTTTCTCGGAGCCGCTTTCAGGCGCATAGGTAATGAGCCGGCAGCCGGTGTCGTAAAGCGCCGTCAACGTTTCATGGTCGAGCGCTTCCGAGCGCGTGCCCGACGGCAGCTGCCACGTGATGTCCAGTTTACGGCGCTTCAATTCGTTGCAGAATGCCAGCGTCCAATCTTTCTTGATGATTGCCGTGAGGTCGAAGAAATCGATGTTGTTAACATTGTATTCGTTGACCAGGTACTGGATTTCGTCGGCGACGTCGGTGGGGTCCCGCATATTGTAACGCGTCGTCCACATCGTCGGGTTCGAGCAGAACGTACACTGATAAGGGCACCCCCGAGTCGCCAAAATCGGCATGTGGCGCCCCATGCCGATCCCCATGGCCCAATTCGGCTGGAAGTAGTTTTCAACCTTACAAAGGTCCCACGCCGGCCGGGGCAGCTCATCGATGTGGGTGATGCGGTTGGAGAGGCCATTGCCGACGAAGGCATCGTTTTTTTGAATGAACGAAACCCCCGGCGAACCCTGCGCGTCCTTGCCGTGGTAGATGCGGTAAACCAGTTCAAGGAACGTCAGTTCCGCCTCGCCGCTGACAAGAAAATCGATTTCAGGGCAATCGCGAAGCACGTACTCCGGAAGCGCCGTCGGATGCTCGCCGCCGACGACGATAACGCAATGGGGAAGTTTCTTGCGGACCTGCTTGATGAATTCCCGTTGCGGGAGCCATTCCTGCGAGAACATGAGCGACACGCCGACAATCAGGGCATCGGGGTCGATCATCTGGACCAGACCCTCGGCATCAAGGCCCTGCAGGTTGTAACGGCCGCAACTCGAACGCCGGATATTGAAAATGTCTTCGCCTTGGGCATCGACGATGTCCACGGGATACCCCGCATTCCTGACGACAGAGGCCAAATAGGCAAGCCCGAGGGGAGGAAGAATGGCCGCGCTATACGTGGTTTTGGAGAGGACGGAAAAAGGCCTGACCAACGCGATCCTGCGCCCCTCTCCCTTAGCGGCCGCGAAAGCCAGGAAAGCGTCGCCAACGTGACGGTCTTCCGTGTCCAGGACATAGCTCGCGGGTGGCGGCCTTTGATGCGGTTCAACGTGGGTGTCGGCGTTCATGATTCACAAATATCAAAGGCTTGGGGCGTCAGCCATCGGGAGCCGGCGCATCCGACATGGGAGCCTCGCAAGTATTCTGTTCCTTAAATTAAGAACTTGGGAAACAGAATACTAGGCATAACAGATGCGGCCCTCTCCTTCTTGAACAGGCCACTAGGGCGCGATGGCCTTCAGGACGGCGTCCGCCAGGATGGCGTAACCCTTGGCATTGAAGTGGCCGCGGTTCTCGCTGAAGAAACTCTCCGGCGCGCGTTCCTTGGGGAAGCTGTCATAGGCGTCAATGACCGGAATGCCCAGATTTCCGGCGATGTCGAGTATTTTGGCTTGCCGCCCGACGACGTTTTCCTTGTCCTCATTGTCCATCAAGAGGAGGTGCTTCGGGACGTACACGAGATAGATCGTCCCCCCCCATCCGCCGACCATATCGCGCGCCTTCCTCAGCACCTGTTTGAAGACGGGAAAGGTGGAGTCCATCCGGGGCGGCCGGCTTGGCGCCGCGTCATGATAGACCAGACCCAGCCGCAGGCGTAACGCACGGAGAAAAAGCCGGTCGAGCAATCCATCTACCTCCGCCTCGGCGAACAACGTGTCCGCCAATTTTTTCAGCTCTATATCGATTCGATCCCGCAAGCCGAATAGTTTCTGCGAGAACCCCTCCTCGAGATACCGCGTGAGAATGGGGATCTTGACCTCCGCCGACAGGTTTAAAAGATCGTTGGTATCGGTGAAGAACCAGAGAACGGTTCGGGCGCGGAACCGCTTGGCGTATTCCGTTAGGACGGCGAGTTCCAGCAGGGGACCGCTGCCCGCGAACCCGAGGTTGAGGGTCGCGGGAAAGACCCGTCGGATGCGCGCCACCGCATTTTCCTCGGACCCGACGCAGTAGCCGAGGGCGAATGAATCGCCAATCGCGACGATATCCATTGTTTCGCGTTGCCAGAGCCCGGGCGGATTATGAAAACCGAAGTCATCGCTGACATAGGTCAGCCACCCGCTGCCCTCATTGCAGACCACCGTGCGCACCCTTGAGATTCCCGAGAGGGGCAGGACCGGCTTGCCGTCAATGGTGAGTCTCGGCTTGGCGGAACCCGAGGCGGTCCGCATGAACTCCAACGGAAGCATCAGCGGGTATGCCATCTCGCCGGCGTCGCGAATGGCGCGGATTTTCTCGGCCTTCGTTTCCTGGCCGACGGCGATCCACAGCTCGGCGGCGAAAATGATCATTCCTCCACACACAATCGAAAGCGCCAGGAAGGCCTGCCTGTCGGAACGCATAAATAGCCCCTCGCCGCAAGCGACAGCCACCGTTGCTGGGATGACCACGAGGGCGATCCCCCGAGCCGTGAGAATCTCCTCCGCGGGGAAGCGGCCTATCGCGTAAGCCGCGGCAACCGCGCCCGCGACACCGGCGAGCGCCAGGATACAGCGCACCAAAACCCTCACCGGCAGGGTTCGTAACACGTTAATCAGCCGGTGGCCTGTGTTCGGCAAAACGTGTCCAAACAAACTTCGGCCACAGGGTGATAATCAGCCAAACCATCGCCAGACCCGTCTTCCATACCCCCCCTAGCGTGCCCGTGATCTTGGAGACGCCGATACGGCCCCGGTAATTTATCGGCACCTCGATAAAGCGGACACCGTTCGCGCGCGCGGCGATCACCATGTTGGGGAGGAAATGTGATTGGCCGACGAACAGATCGGGTCTGATCTTGTCCGCCGCTTTTCGATGGATCAGCCTGAATGTACAGCCACAATCCGACAGAGACGGAGTGAAGTACAGGATCTCCAGGAACTTGGCCACGAAGTAGTTGCCGAGCCTGAGGAACCAGCGCATGTTGGCGTCACGCCAGATAAGACCAGGGTAGGTGCGGGTGCCGCACACCATTTCGAAGTCTTCGCTGTAGGCGAGGAGCTTCAGCAGATCCTTCGGCACGAAGGTGCCGTCGGGTTCACAGAGAACGATCAAATCCCCTTGGGCGAACCTTAATCCTCGTTGCAGGGCGTGGCCGTATCCTTGTTTCTTTTCGGAGATCACCGTGGCGCCCGCCTCTTCGGCCAACGCGGCGGTTCGGTCATCGGAGTTGTTGTCGACGACGACGATCTCATCCACTACCTGGGAAATCCCGATCGTGGAGACGGCCTGGAATTCCTCGATCGCTCCCTTGATGTTCATCTCCTCGTTATAGGCGGCGAAGATGACGACGACTTTTTTGTCATTCCACATAAGCTGAAATTTCCCGTGGGTGAAGAGACCCTTACCCGCCGGACACGAACTGCCGCCAGGACGGGGGAAGTTTGTCCTCGATCTCTATTCCGGTGAACGGTTTCGGCGGCCGCAGTTCCTGTTTCTTGGCCCACGCGGCCATGCGTCCGAGCCCGTCTTCCAACGTCACGGGATCGGGCAGGCCGCCGATATATTGCTGGATTTTGGAGTGGTCGGCAAACGCATGAACGACCTCTTCGCGGGCGTCCAGGCGGACGATCCTCGCCTCGGCGCCCATGGACCGCATCACGGCCGCCGCCAACTGGTTCACGGTAAAGGAAATATCCGAGCCGACGTTGAAGACTTCGCCGGCGGTTTCCGGCAGGCCAAGGCATTCGATCATCGGCTGGACGGCGTCATCGACGTAGCTGAAGGCGCGGCTTTGTTCGCCGTCGCCAAAGATGGTTAGGGGCTTCCCCTGAAGTATCTGCCACATGAAGATGCCGATGACGTTGCGGTAGGGGTCGTTCAGGTTTTGATATTCGCCGTAGACGTTATGCGGCCGGAAGATCGTATAGCGGAGTCCGAACAGTTTGTGCGCCGCCGCCAAGTCCATCTCGACCGCGAACTTGGCGATCCCATAGGGGTCTTCCGGCCTGGGGTCCAGGGCTTCGTGCATGGGCACCTGGTTGGAGCCGTAGACGGCGATCGAGGAGGTGAATACCAGCCGCTCCACCTTGTGGCGAACCGCCGCGTTGATGACGGTGACGGAGCCGACGACGTTGTTGCGATAGTTGAAGACGCGAATGAAATGCGACAACCCTTCGGCCGCGTAGGCCGCCAGATGGTAGACGTAGCGGATTCCGTGATCGTGGAAGATTTCGTCCAACAAGGCGCTGTCCAGAACCGACCCTTCGATGAACACCGCCTCTTCGGGGATGTTGGCGCGCATGCCTCCCGAAAGGTCATCCAGCACGATCACCTCGTAGCCGGCATCCAAGAGGCGCCGCGCCACGTGGGCGCCAATGAAGCCCGCCCCACCAGTCACGAGAACTTTGTCAGACATTCCGTTTTAACTCGCTGTTGATAAGAGTGATTGCTTATCCGGCGGCGCCCCCGTGCCCGCCGCTCCCACGCCAGGCCGGATGGCCGACTGTTACGCCCTGGGCCCGTCCGCCGGGCCCCGGACATCACCGTAACACGCGATCGCCACTTCGGCGCTCCGCCGCACGCCGGAAAGCGGGTCGGCCTGGTTCAGGATGCGCTGCTCGATGGAGACGAACCCGGCGTAATCGATGTCGCGCAGCATGCGGCCCATGGCGGCATGATCGACGGCGCCCGATTCGCCGAGCACGCCCAGCCCCGGCTCGTTGGCATGGAAATGCACGAGTCGCGCCGCCACCGCTTGGAACAGCCCGATTTCCGCCTCGTCGTTCTCGACCAGGGCCTTGGCGTCGAGCTGCACGCGGAGCGCCGGATGATCCACCATCTCGACGATGCGAAGGGAGTCCAGGGCCGAGTTGATGAAGTCCGAATCCTCGGGCCCCAGGGGCTCGAAGCAGAAGCACGTGCCGTGCTCCCCGACGCGGCGGCAGAGCTCGCCCATGAAGGCCACGGCTTCCGCGGAGGCGTCCGCTTCCACCATCTCGCCCCGCCTGGGTCCGCCCCCCCAGATCAGGG
>JASJYE010000441.1 GCA_030123645.1 Candidatus Hydrogenedentota bacterium
CCCTCCGGGACTTCTTTTGTGTCTTCTACGAAATCCGGTGAGCTATCCGGACTAAGTGCCTCCTCGCCAGTCACGAGAACGCCGGAACGTCCGGCCTCGTACCGGAACGTCCGGCTTCGTATAGGTGCTTATCCCCTTTTTTTTGGTAGTATGTGGGGCCGAGTTGCCGCCTGCCCGCGTGGCGCGCCGGAACCACCGCTTTGGTACTAATAAGGCAAGGAAAGAATTCGATGCAGAACAATATTGGTTTATTTTTGGCGAAGCGCGCAATGCTGAGCCCGGAAATCGAGGGCTATGTCGATTCGGTGGCGGGAGGTCCGCGGCTGACCTACAAGGAATTGAATGCCGGAGCAAATCAGACGGCCCATTTCATGAAGGACCTTGGGGTCAAAGTTGGAGATCGCGTCGGGTTGTTAATGATGAACAGCGTGGAGTTTGTGGAATCGTTTTTCGCGCTGGCGAAGATTGGGGCCATCGTGGTGCCGCTCAATTGGCGGCTCGTGGCGGATGAATTGTCGTTCATTCTAAAGGACAGTGGGACGACGGTCTTGGTATACGGCGGCGAGTTCGCGAAGGTCGTAAAAACCCTGCATGACGGCGGCGCTGAGGCGACGCAGGTTCGACGCTGGGTCCATGCCGCCGGAACGTCCGGCCTCGTAAGCGACGCGGAGACGCGGGACGATTTCGCGCAGAGCTACGCGGCGCTGCACGACGCGGCATCTACGGAGGAGCCTGAGATCGGGGCCGCGGAGGACGACCTTCTTTACATCATGTATACCTCAGGGACAACGGGGCTGCCGAAGGGCGTAGTGCACACGCACAATACGGCGGCCTGGGCCTCGATCACCATTGCGGCGACAAACGAGATTCGTTACAAGGACCGCTATTTACAACCCCTGCCCCTCTACCATGTCGGCGCGCTGACGCCCATGACGGCGATGATCCATCTCGGGGTCACCGTGGTCATGATGCACACCTTCGATCCCGTTCGCACGTGGGAATTGATCGAAGAAGAGCGGATCACGACGATGCTGGCCGTCCCCGCGATGCTGAATGCCATGATGCAGGTTCCGGACCGCGAGAAGTATGATCATTCGCGGTTGCGCTGGATCATGAGCGGCGCTTCGCCGGTACCGGTGAAGTTCATCGAAGAATATGCGAAGTTCGGAATCCAGATTCAGCAGGTCTACGGCCTGACGGAAACCTGCGGGCCGGCATGTCTCATAAGCCCGGAGGATGCACTGCGTAAAGCCGGCTCCACCGGGAAGGCGTATTTTCATACGGACGTGCGCGTGGTCGACGCGGAGGACAATGATGTGAAACCGGGCGAGCCCGGCGAGGTCATTATCCGCGGCAAGCATATCATGAAGGAATACTGGAACTTGCCGGAGGCGACCGCGGAGACGATCCGGAACGGCTGGCTGTATTCGGGGGACGTGGCGGTCGTCGACGAAGAGGGCTTCATATCTATTCAGGATCGCACGAAGGACATGATCATCTCAGGCGGCGAGAATGTGTATCCCGCTGAGATCGAAAACGTGATCCTGGGCCATCCAGAGGTCAAGGAAGTCGCGGTAATCGGTCAGCCGAGCGAGAAGTGGGGCGAATCGCCGCTCGCGGTCGTTGTGGCCAAGGAGGGCACGATCGATGCCGAGGTCATCATCGGCCACTGCAAAGGCAAGCTGGCGCCCTTCAAAATGCCGAAGTCGGTGGCGTTTATCGATGAGATCCCGCGCAACCCCACGGGCAAAGTGCTCAAACGCCTCCTGCGTGAGCAATTTCCGGGCCCCGCGCCGGATTAGCCTGGTGGATAGTCCATCTTGAATTTAGCGGTAGGATGGGCTTTAGCCCATGCAGAACTTGGCAATTCACCACGAGCGAAGCACGAATCAACCTCAAACGCCGACACCTGAAATTCAAACTTGACTAAGCACTAGAACGAGTCGCAGGTCTCGACCTTTGCCGCCGGGTTGTAGATCGGCACGAGCGCGGCGTCAAGTGCGTCATCCACGCAGAACTGATGCGAGGCGTTGCCTTTCTTTATGCCCAGCGTCGCGACGGCCGCGAGGCCGTCTTCGGCGCTCACTCCAAGGCCGGTTTCGTTAAAGGCGCCCGCAAACGTCCCAATTACGATCACGTTCGAGACGGGATTGCCCTGATTGTCAACGATCTTCACAACGGCCCAGATGTCGTCCCGTTTACGTTGACCTCATCGATGCGCCATCCCGGTTCTCAAAGAGAAAGCGAAGCGGATTCTCCTATAAACGACTCGTATACACTCCGTTTCGTCGCGCACTTGGATGGTGGACCCTGACCTGTTAAGATTCCCGTTCTAGTTTTCGAGGCGCGGAGCAGTGCGCGTTCGCGGGCGGAGGCGCCCGCTAACCCGCATCGCTCACAGCCCATTAGTGATTCGCCGCGCTTGCTAAGTTGTTCG
>JASJYE010000085.1 GCA_030123645.1 Candidatus Hydrogenedentota bacterium
GTTGCACACAGGGGACCACCGGCCAGGGGCCCCGCGATGAGGCAACTTACATCACAGCAAGGAGAAAAGCGAATGAATCCCCAAGCAACAGCCGGCCGCATTGTTCACTACTACGCGGCCGAGCACGACGACGCTGATGACGCCGTGCTCGGCGGCGAAACGCAGCGCTTGGCGTCCCAACTCCAGGCAACGCGCATCGAAGTCCCGCTGCTCGGAACGTGCACGCTCGTATGCGATGCGCCAAGCGTCGCCGTCCACGCCGAATGCCTGGGCGACCCCGCGGCAGCTTTCGAGGAACTTCGGAGACTCGAGCCGCCCCTCGCCGATATCCACCACCGGCGAGACGAGCTTGCCGCCATCCTTTCCACCCAATGTCCAGCGCATCATGTCGGGGCTGGCCTGGGCGATGGGACAGACCGCCGAGTAGCTTTCACCGCCCACTCTCGGCACTTCCCGCAGCATGGGCACGAAGATATAGTCCGGCGCCCCCTCGGCCATACCGCTGACCAGTCCCTGATAAAGCTGCATTGGCGCGCAGAACGGTATGTTGGCCTCCTGGATCCCGCGCTTCAGGGTCTTCTGGTCAGCCCGGCCCCCAATGGCCAACTCGAAACCCAGTTCATGGAGGAAGGTGGCGAAGAATGGGAAAAGCCCCTTCAGCATGAACTCGTCGCTCAGGGCTACCCGCGGGCCACCGCCTCGTCGGGTTTTTCTTTCGATCAGTTCTTGCAACAGCTCCTCGCGCGCCCGGAAGGGGTCGGGGGCCTTGTCGGGAAGCTTGGCGTGGCCCGTGCCGTGGTCCCAGAGCGAGCAACCACCGCCCCAAGTGAAGCACTGCTTGCGTGCGCCCACCACGGTCGTGATGCGGTCAATGCGGCAACGGTTGCCGGCGCCGCCGCAAAACTTGCTCGACTTACAGACGAAAGTGTCCTTGCGCGTCACCTCCGCGTCCAGGAAGCGTTGCGGTTCCCGCCGGGGCAGGCTCTCCCAGGCCAGGGCCTTACGTGCGAGGAGCGCAATCCCCAGCGCGCCGACGGTTCCCGGGTTGGGCGGGACAATGACCTGGCTGCCGGTCTGGCGGACGACCGCGGCAGCCAGGGCGTCCGCCGAGAAGGGCATGCCCTGGCAGAAGATCACCTCGCCGACCGACCGGCAGCCCTTGACGCGGTTGAGGTAGTTCTGGACGATCGAGTCGTAAATGCCGGCGATGATCGAGTCTTGCGCGACACCGGCGGCCACGGCCTCGTCGATCACCTCGGCCATGAAGACCGAGCAATGCTGGCCGAGAGAGACGCCGCAATCGGCCCACAATGCCTTCTGACCCAATTGGACGACGTTATCGATGGATGAGAACTTTCGTCCCTGCTCCTCGATGAAGGAGCCGGTGCCGGCGCTGCAGGCCTCGTTCATGGCCGCGTCAACGACACGGCCGTGGGCCAGGCGGGCATACTTGGCGTCTTGCCCGCCGATTTCGAAGATGGTGTCCACATGCGGGTTATAGTGAAGCGCCCCCTCGGCATGAGCAACGATCTCGTTGAGGATGTACACGCCATCGACTCCGTAGCACGTCGCCAACAGAGATCCGACGATTTCCCGGCCGCTGCCGGTGGCGCCGAAAGCCACGACCGGGCAGGTGGCGGCCTCGCTGGCGACAAACCGGGCCATCAAAGCCTGGGCCGCCGCCACCGGCTGCCCGTTGGTGCTGGCGTAGCCCTCCCAGACGATCTCGCCCCGCTCGCACTCGAGGGCCACGACCTTGGAACCCGTAGAGCCAATGTCGAAGCCGAGGATCAGCCTGCCAGAGCCATCATCGGCGACCGTCGGCATGGGGGTCTCGCGCTTCATCCGCTTGACGCCGTCGAGGTAGCTGGAGAGGGCAGGCACCCTTTCGAGGTCGTGGTCTTTCCTCGGCAGCAGCAGCGCATCCAAAGCGGGCAGCGGCCCCGGACGTTCGGCCGCCACCAGTGCGCTCCCCAGGGCCTCGAAGAAGAGGGCGTCGTCTTCCCGAATCTCGACCAGACTCATGCCGTGCCGCTCAAGGAAGGTTCGGAAGTTTTCTCGGACCCGCTGCGAGCGGGTCACGCCGCCGACAAGGATGACCTCCGGTGGGCTCAAACGCGGCTTGATCAGCACCTGCACGTTCTCACAGACCGCATCGTACAGGCCAGCGAGGATGCGCGAGGGATTCTCGCCCTTGTTGGCCAGGTGGGTCATGTCCGTCTTCAGGATCACCGGGCAGCGGCCGGACAAGGGAGCGGGCTCGGACTCGCCCTCAACCAGAGCACTGGCCTCGTCGATGCTGAGGTCGAAGCGTTTCACGAGCTGATGCAGGAAATTGCCGGTGCCCTGGGCACAGCGGGAATTCTCACGGAAGACCTCGGCTCCGCTGTTTCGCAGTTCCAGCACCGAGAAACCGCGACTGCCAATGGAGATTACGGTGGTTGCCCGGCCGCCACGCAACCGTCGCAGCGCGGCCACCTGAGCCTGTTTGATGGGGATCCGCTGCAGGTCAAGCCCGCGACTGAGACGCCCACATGCCGCCGCCCCGGCCAAGCTCTCCCAGTCCCAGTCCTCGAGCAGTCCGAGCAGCACCGGGCCCGGCGTCTTGCGGTGCTCGACCAGTACCTTCCGGGTGCACTCCAACACGCCATTCCGGCGGGTGAACTCGATTACCTTGACGGTCTCGGCCCCGACATCGAGACCAATGAAGCGCTCCGACACCTTGTGTTTCTCGACCGTCACGGCTCCGCCCTGGGCAATCCGGCATTTCCCGAAAGAAACAAATCCAGGTTCTAATCCTAACCCGGATTGCGCCAATCATAGTCGACCCAGGTTATTCTTGGCCATCAATTAGCAGATTCTCCGGTCTCCGCCGTGCAGATCCGGCCCACCGGAAGATCGGGGGGCGGGATCATCCCGCTGCGCATCGATCCTGTCGCCGTATGTGTTTCTTCCAATCACTCATGGGCAAAGCGCAAGTCCATCCGGCTCTCCGATCTTTTGGAAGAGACATCGGCGTCGACACCTCCTGGGCGCTCGGGATGGACGAAACGGCACGGGGCGTGTAGATCCTGGATTCCTACGATATTCTCCAATGCTACAAACTTTAGCCTGCCAACTTTATGAGACATAACCCGGCCATGAAGTTGTCGGCATTCTTGTCGTAGCGCATGCGACACGGCGGAAGCCCTTGAGGCGGCCGATCATTCGTTCGATCCCGTTGCGGTCCTTGTAGCGTTGTTCATGGAAGTCGCAGGACCGCTTTCGATTTGCCTTGTTGGGGATGTTCGCCGTAGCAAACAGGCGTGCCAGTGGTCGGCGTCACCGCTAATCCCTTCTGGCAGGCCGAGCGCAAGCAGGTGAAGCTGCCCGACGCCAAGCTGTCCAACAAGGTGGGACCACATCAGGTCGCCTCTGATATTTTGAGATTCGCTCGATCCGACTTAGCGCTCAAACACGGCTCTTTTGGGACAAACGGAAGCTCAGATGCCCAGCGCCTCCTCCATGTAGCGGGCGACGCTCATCGGGCCGTCGAGGGCGATCCTTCGCCGCAGATGGTCGGCCAGCGAGCTCACTTGGCCGTTTGCCGCCGGAACGAGCGGAAAACCAGGTAGAGTCCCACTAAGACCATGGGCACCGACAGCGCCTGACCCGCGGTCAGGACCCCGACATAGCCGTCTTCGGGCTCCCGGAAGAATTCGGCGAACGAGCGGAAGACGCCGTAGCCGACCAGAAAGACGCCGGTCAGGAAGCCGGTGCGCCGGCGCAGAGATTCCCGCCGCCACAGCAGATGCAGGATCACGAACAGCACCAGCCCCTCGAGCGCCGCCTCGTAGAGCTGGCTCGGATGTCGCGGCACTGGTCCGGCACGGGGATGGGGGAAGACCATGGCCCAGGGCACGTCGGTCACCCGGCCCCAGAGCTCGACGTTGATGAAGTTGGCGATCCGCCCGAGGCCCAGCCCGATGGGCACTGCGCAGACCCACAAGTCGGCGAAGGCGAACAGCCTGATGCCCCGCTTGCGGCAGAACCAGACCTTGGCGGCGATGACGCCGAGCAGACTGCCGTGGAACGATATGCCGCCTTCCCAGATCCGGAGCACGGCCAGCGGGTCGTGGAGGTAGTAGCCGCCGCCGTAGAACAGCACGTGGCCCAGCCGGCCACCAATCACCACCCCGAGAACCGCCCAGAACAGGAAATCGTCGATGTCGACGGCCGCGGCGGCCTGGGGCGGCTTTCGGGCCAGCGCCCGGACGTACCGCCAGCCGACCACCAGACCGACGATGTAGGCCAGCGCGTACCAGCGCAGGGCAAACGGCCCCACCTGGAACAGGATCGGATTGATGACCGGGAAGGGGATGGCGAAGGTCATGGATTCGACGGTTTACCGGTAACGGTCGGCGGCGTTGAGGTAACCGCCGACGTACCCGACGACCCCGCCGATGACGATCTCGAAGCCCGTGGCCAGGCGCACCCCGTGGGCGATGGCGCCGATGGCGAAGATGACGCCGGATGTGGTGAGGGCAGCTCTCTGCGTTGGCGTTCTCTCTTGCACAGGTTCACGCCCCGGTTATGAACCGACATTCCCCAGATAGCCTCCAGGTTCGCGGAAATCATACCACCGTGCCACCGTCGAGGGAACGGAATAATTTCCACCGCCACCCGATGAACTGATTTCGCGATTTTCCTGCTTCCAGAAGCCCATTTGCCCATATTTTCCGTCATCCAGACACACCTCTCGTGTCGATTTCTCCGCGCCGTCGATTCCCTCGGCCTACGCCGGAGCGGGTCTTCGTCGTAGATCATCAATCAGGCCCAAGATTTTCTGGAACAAGCTCCTCGGCACGGCAACCTCGGCCAATTGGAACGTGACGTACCGGCCATGGCGGACAACTTTGGCCCCGATCTTGACCAGCTTCTCCCGTAGCGTGGTTAGCGACCAGTGCTCCACTTCCTTCGGCAAGGCGAATGTCTCTTCTTGATATAGCGGACCCAGTTTCCTTGGACACGGAATTGAGCTAACCGAGTGTCCAAGGAGGACGACCTTATGAATGAGATTCTTGAGAAGGATGTTGCTGTTGATGGGCCGGTGGCAAACGAGGGCGAGCGGAGCTCGTCCACGTTTTCCACGGGCCAGGGGCCGCAGATCGGTTCGCTGGAGCGTGGGCAGCGGTGGACGGTGAGGCGGAAGCAGGAAGCTGTCCTCCGTCTGCTGGGAGGCGAGCCCGTAGAGCTTCTGTCGCGGGAGTTGGGTATCGAGGTGTATCGCCTTGAGGCGTGGCATGAGAAGGCGATGTCGGGGATAGAGATGTCCCTGAAGGAGCGCAAGGGCGATCCGTTGCAGGCGGAACTGGACACGGCCATGAAACGGATCGGGGAATTGACCATGCAGGTGGAACTGCTGGAGGCCAAGATGGAGAAATCCGTCCCTTTGGCCCGAAGGAGGTCGCGGCGATGAGCCGGGCGGCCTCCCCCGGCACGGGCCTGGTCTACGGTGTGGAGCGGGTCTGTGCGATGTGGGGTGTCTCGCGTTCGTCGTTCTATGCCGAGCAGCAGCGGAAGGTGGCTGAACCCGCCAAGCCAGCGGCAAGGCGTCGGGGACCGAAGCCGAAAATCTCCGACGCAGATCTGCTGGCGGCCATCCTGGCCGACTTGGAGGTCTCTCCGTTCGAGGGCGAGGGATACCGCAAGGTGTGGGCTCGGCTGCGAGTGCAGGAGGGCATACGGGTATCGCGGACGCGGGTTCCGGGTTCTGATGCGCGACAACAACCTGCTCTCGCCTCACCGTGCCCGCCGCCGCGACGGACGTATCCACGACGGCACCATCATTACCGATGCCCCCAACGTCATGTGGGGGACGGACGGTGTTCGGGTGTTCACCCTGGAGGATGGCTGGGGCTGGATATTCCCGGCGGTGGATCACTGGAACGCGGAGTGCGTCGGCTGGCACGTGTGCAAGAAGGGCGACCGCTTCGCCGCCCTGGAGCCGATCAAGATGGGGCTGGCGAGGCTCTATGGCTCCACCTCCGCCGGTGCCGCCCGTGGACTGTCCTTGCGGATGGATCACGGCACCCAGTACCTGTCGGACCACTTCACCAACCAGATCAAGTTCTGGGGCATTCATCCGTCCTACTCCTTCGTCGCCGAGCCGCAGGGCAACGGCGCGGTGGAACGGTTCAATCGCACCCTGAAGGAGCAGGTCATCCATGGCCGTGTCTATCGGAACCTCGACGAATTGCGGAATGCCGTCCGTCAGTTCGTGGACCGGTACAACGCCCAATGGCTGGTCGAGAAGAACGGCTTCCTGAGCCCCAATCAGGCCAGAGAGCAGTGGAACGCGGCGATGTCAGTCAGGCCCGCCGCATGACAAACTTGTGTCCAGGAAACCGGGTGCGGTACACAGTGAAGAACTGGGGAACGAAACAATGCCCGGCACCGACCCTCAACTTGGTGAAGGAATCGTCTTCAGTCTGTACTGGAGTAGCGTTTGAGTTCTCTGATGATAGCAGGGAAACGGTTACTTCGTATTTGAACAAGCGTGAGGGCAAGAACTTCGAACTCGAAAAGGTCCAAATTCAACTCCACGATGGGGGCATGGTTTCAGCTCGGACTTCGATGTACGGGGGGGCAAACCTTATCAGGGGAAAAAGTCTTTCCGAGAGAGCAGAGATGGCGCGACAAGCAAGAGGGATCAGCGGATGCTGCATAGACTATGTCGACGGCATATACGACCACCTTGTGAAGCTCGGAATTGACGACGCATCCGTAGCGGAGTTTCGGAATCTGGTCAAAAGTGATATTCAAAGCTAAGCGTCTAATCTGACATTGCCCCGTCAATGCGAGAGATCACCGCCGCCGCCTGGAAGCGAGCCTCCTCTTGGCTCTGAAGCCAAATCGAATTACTTATTTGACTGCTATGGAATTGCCCATATCACTCAGACATCGCGATCATAGATCGCTCGATGGCTTAGATAATTTCCTGGGGTATATCCCAAGCCAACGCAGATGAAGGCTGGGTTTTCTTGATGTCAGAATTTGATCGGGTCCTTCTTGTTCTTCGCGACCACGGCATTGAACCGCCGCTCCATATGAAAATGGTCGTCAATTCCATAGTCGATGATTTTCGAGAACGTTCAACCGAGTTCAAAAACTCCCACCGCATCACTGGGATTATCGATGAACTATCCGATGTTGCTATGGCCGCCACAAAATTAGGCCTACTCCTCAAAAATATTCATCGCCAGACATTTGACGCTATGGGAGGAGACTGGAAGCATCCGGGTCAACTTTCTCCAACAGAGCTCGAACGTATAATCGACCAATCCGTATTGGCGGGACTATCTCCGGACAATGAAGATCGCGAAAGCGTAGGGCTAATAAAGAACATCGACGATTTAGCCAACCTTGCTGCATCATCCCGGAAGGCACTTGAAGCTGCATGGAAATTTCGTAGAGAGGACGGCAAGCTCGATGTGGGCGGTCAAGATACAATCTTTTCCAGAGTTGAACCTCACCCAAAATTGATGTTCGCCAGGGATTGTCACTACGTTCTCGTCGAAGACCTCAACGTGAAAGTAACCGGGACCCCGGGCGGCCTATTTTATGACTTCGTCGCCGCCGTATACGAATATGCAACCGGTCATGATTCTGAAGGAAAAGGTGCTGGCTTGGAGCGTTACGTTAAAAAGGTAATCAAGGAAAACAGATAGCCGGTTTTAGCGAAGACGCAGAACCCGAGGTCTCAGATGCTACCGCTTCGCCTCGGATCATTGTACGAAACGTCGTGACAACTCGTAGTGCAAATCGAGGTCAAGGATTTAACCCTCCAAATTTTGGGGGGTCCAGTTCCTGACTTTGTTCGCTAGATCTCGCCTAATCGCGGCATGTTTAGCGAAGAGCACTGTTCCGAGTTCAGTTCCGACACCGCCGATACCCTCGATCAGCGGCTGATCCATCTGACGCGCCTTCTCGCCCGCCAAGCGGCACGCGAAACATTAGCCAATATCGCTCTTGGCACATCCACCAATCCTTCAAAACGGTTCTGCCCGGAGGTTAGCGATGGATGAACCTTACTCAGGCCATCCACCGGACGGTCACTCCAACCAAACTCTCAAAGCTATGACTGACCAACCCGGTTCAGGACCAGCGACCTGTTCGCGTAAAGAGGCCGCTGCTTATATCGGCGTATCAACCCGTACCTTCGACCGGATACAGGAAGCACATGACATTCCTTATGTATCGATCGGTCGGCGACGCCGATACCTGATCTCCGACCTCTCCTCCTACATCAAATCCCGGCG
>JASJYE010000442.1 GCA_030123645.1 Candidatus Hydrogenedentota bacterium
GGCGCCGCCCACGGCCTACAAGCACAGGCGCCGCCACAAGGACGCGTGTCACTTCATAGGGGAGCGAGCACAACAGCGCCGCCTCACCCGGCATCATCTTGAACGTGACTTTCGAGCCGGGCCCGTAATGTTTAGCGCTCAAAAGGTCGTAGCCGTGACGATCCGGATCGATGGTGAGACGAACGCGCACGCCCGAACTCTTCCCGCCGGGATCTCGCAAGAAGCCGTAAATATATGCACCTGAAAAGTCGAAGGCCGCAACTTCGCCCGGGAAATCGCCCAGTTCCAAAAGTGACTCCGGTATTCGTTTCGTAACGCCCAGGTCTTCCAGCCAATCTCGGAGCGCTCGATCCAGTTCCTGTACGGGATCGTCCAAACGATAATTCAGCAGCATGGCATGGCCGGGCGCATTTCCGGCCACAAAAACGATTGGAGCGTCGCCGGAAGTCGCGAAGAACCCGGCGTGCGTCCCCCGGATCGATCGATCCGATGCCACCTGCGACGTGTCCTTGCGCCTTCGGCCGCGTTTCGGCGTTTGCTCGAGTAGAAGCGGCGCGAGCGGGCCGAGGTGGAGCTCTTCATGCGCCTCGACACCGAAGATTTCCTGCAGCCGATTTGGCTCCCTTTGTGTGCCGTGCTCGTCGTATCGCCCGGGCAGGAGGTCGGCCATCAGGGCGCCGCCGCCGCGGTAAAATGCCTCGAGCGCTTGGACCTCCTCGTCGCTGAGCGCGCGCGTGAACGGTAGGACGCATAGCGCATAGTTCTCGAGCCCGCCCTCGATAACGGCCTCGTAATCGACGAAGTCATACTGATATCCGAAGCTGTCCAAGAGATGCGCAAAACGTTCCTGGGACATTCGCGACGTATACGATCCCACCGGGAGCAAGCGATCCATGCGCCCGCTGGAGCGGCTGTCATAAAGGGCGATGCCCGAAGGTAGGGGACGCGCCCGCTTGAGGAGTTCCGCGATTCCCGATTGGACCACGCGGACCTCGCGCGCCAATGTGCCAAGCTGCTGCTCCGAAACTTCAATTCTTCCGGTATCCTTCGCGTCGCGCGGGGCCAGCGGTCCCATGCGGCGGCCGATCCACACTCCGTCCAAACCGTGCAGCGCGGCAAACCAGGGAAGCCACTTCGTGTAGTGTTCGTCGAGCCCAGTCGGCGCCCCGTGCAGCCTAAGCATCGCCGTGGCCCCTTCTGAGCGATAGCTCCTGATCTTTCCCGCCGCGAGGCGATCCGGCGGGACGAGCATGAAATCGATGCGCCGCGCCATCATGGGTGCATCCATCACGTCGTTCTCTAGTTCAGTCGATCCTATCTCAACGCCCACCCGGGCGCCTTCGTCGACGTCCCGTATCGCACCGCGCGCCAGGCCATAGACCTTGAGGAACGTGTCGTCTACAAAAGAACTGAGATCCATGCGCGCCGATATCGAGTCAGGACCCCGCAAAGCCGTGGCGGCCGCTTCTTCCCAATCGAGAAACGCGCTTTCCCATGCCCGGTTCAGCGCAGCAATGTTGGGATAGATGCCGGCAAGAAATCCCGGCAGCTCTTGAAAATAAGCCTCCGCATTAACGTCGAGCCTTCCGCCTACAGGTGGGAGCGGCTTTATCTTCAACAAATAGAGCCCCGGACCGAAAATTCGATAGCGCTGTGCCTGCTCTCTCAGTTCGTACTCTAGATCGCTTCTGAGTTGCGGTTCCGAAGACCAGCTCCGTATCGAGTACGACCCCAAAGCCGGGATCACGTCCAGATTATCCAAGGCCGGCGTGCCCAAGGGCCCGGCCGGCACCGAGGTGTGAAGCGAGTCGACTCCGTGCCGCGCCAACACCCTGTTTTGCCGTCGCAGACCGAACTCCGCCGCCGATAGGCCATCGGCAACAAATCGAAAACTGCTTGGAGCGTTCCTCCGGACCAACACATGTGCGAAGGCGTAATCCGAACGCTCTACCAGCCAAGGGCTAAGGGGCCCGCCTATCGTGTCGGCCGCGAAGACTTCTACTTTGAGATACGGCGCGATGAGGTCGACGAGCTGAAGTTCAACTGTCGCCGGCCCGCCTTCTTTACCTACAAGTACGCTTCTCTCGGCGACGATTCGGCCCAGCGAATCGGTCGCTCGGACAAATACGGTGCAGGGCCGTGGCCGGTGGTAATGGCTGCGCACGTTCAGCGAAATTTCCAGCCTGTCATTGGCTTCGATTGCGAGAGACGAAAACGCCACGTCCGTCATCTCCGGCCAGCCGTCGCGGTGCACGGCCTCGGTATACCAGTCGACGACCGCATCGCCATCGAGGAGCCAGAAATCAAGAAAGCAGTCGCCGAAGCCGACCGGTATGTTCAACAGGATGCCTTGGTCGCCACGCCCGATCGTTTCGTCGGGCCCATAGCTTACATGGAGGTCCCGCTGCGGATAGCGCGCCTGGACGCGGA
>JASJYE010000443.1 GCA_030123645.1 Candidatus Hydrogenedentota bacterium
AACTCGCAATGACGCTAGGGGATGTGGGCTTGTGAGCAAGGCGGTGCTCAAAGTTGAAGAGATTGCCACGGTCGCTGCGCTCCTTCGCAATGACAATGGGGGCTGTGAGCGATACGGGCTGGCGCTCTCCGCTCGCGTGCCCTCCACGTCTATGTGCCGCTTCGCTTGGATTCAGTGGGGGGACTCTGGCAGACTGCCGGGGCGCAACATGGAAGTTTTTTTCAGCCTGCAAGCTGTTGGACTCACAGAGTGTCTATTGCTCTGTTGAAAACCGCGAATACGATGTCATTCTGAGTCTTGGCGAAGAATTGCTTCAACCGGAAAAGTCCTTTCTTTGAAGAGATTCTCGCTGCGCTCAGGATGACACAAAGAGGGATTCAACAGAGCAAATGTTTATCGCAGTACCATCGGACTTAGCCGAGGAGAAGTTGTAATGAAGATGATGTCTTTGATTATTTGGGTCGCGGCCACGGCGTGCCTGGCGCACACAGCGGCATTCGCGGCGGAGTACAAGATTGACCCAGTGCATTCGTTTGCGCTGTTCAAAGTGAAGCATATGGGTGCGAGTTATGTCTACGGGCAGTTTACGGCAGTGGGGGGGACCATCGCCTTTGATGCCGCGAATCCGGAGGCGAGTTCGGTCGAAGTGACGATCAGGACCGAGAGCGTAACCACGCACAATGTCGCGCGTGACCGGCATATTTCGGGCCCGGACTTCTTCAACGTAAAAGAGTTTCCGGTGCTGACCTTTAAAAGTTCGTCGTGGAAGAAGGCGGGGGAGAACACCTACGCGGTGACGGGCGACTTCACGCTCCTGGGCGTTAAGAAAACCATCACGGCGACGATAGAGCATGTCGGGAACGGGACGATGCGCGGCAAAGAGATCGCCGGGTTCCACACGGTGTTTAGCATCGACCGTTCGGAGTTCGGAATGCACTACGGCATTGCGCCGGGCGGCGGGGGCCTCGGGAAGGACATCGAGATCACCGTTAGCGTCGAGTCCATTAAGCAGTAGTGGTAGGGCGACCCATCGGAGCTTATGATGCCCGTTTACGCCCCAGTATTCGTGCCCGCCGCGCTGGCGGGCTTCTGCTTCCTCATTTCGTGGCGCGCGTGGCGGCGGCGGACCCTGGCCAGAGACGGCCATTGGGGCGGCGCCGCGGCGGTGGCCTTGGGATACTTCGCGGGTCATGTGCTGCTTGCGTCGTGGCCGCCCATCCCGCCTTCGAAGGCGGTGGATTGGCTGGCCTACCTCGCGCTGGCTGGGGGCGCCGCCGGGCTGACTCAGCGCTATTGGGGGAAACGCTGGTACGCCGCGTGGCCCCTAATGCTGCTGCTGGGCTGCCTCTTCGCAGCGGTGCTGCTGCGCAGCTATATTCAGCATACCTGGGGCCGCCTTGAAGGCATTCTTTGGATTAGCGGCCTGGGTGTGGCGACAGCGGTGCTTTGGAACACCTTGGAACGCCTCGCCTCGAAACGCACAGGCGCGTCGTTGCCGCTGAGCCTTTGGCTGATCTGCGCGGCCTCCAGCATGGCCTTTGTCTTTTCTGGGTCGGGACTCCTGGGGCAGTTGGCGGGGGCCTTGGCGGCCGTATTTGGCGCGGCAGTTGTCCTGGCCTGGTGGGCGCCGGGTCTCTCGCTGGCCTCCGGCACGTTTGCGGCTTTCGTGCCGGTATACGCCGGGCTGCTGATCCAGGCGTACTTCTACTCCGAATTGCCGTTCTTGAGCGCGGTCTTGCTCTACCTCGCGCCCTTCGCGCTATGCATCGGCGAGCGGCGGAGCATCTATTACATGAGGCCATGGAAGGCGGCGCTAAAGCGGCTACTGATTGTCGGCGCGCCGCTGGCCATTGCCGTCGGGATCGCCTGGTACCTGATAGCGCGGACGGCGGGCGGGGAGTACTACTATTGAGACGCCGCGTGTCAACCCGGAGGGCGCGCGCAGGCGATTCGACGATCGCAAAGGGCGCCTTAGTGCTTAGCGCGTCAACAAGCCCCGGTGGGGCGAAACAATCACCCACCGATGTTCCGGCAGACCCCGGCCCCGAGCCTTCAACAGTCGAACTCCAACAAGAAAAAAAGAATCTCAAAGACAGCTCGCCCGCGATCTCCGAGATCCTCGCTCGAGTATCTTGATTCGCCACACACGCGCGTCATAACGTGACATCGCAGCAATAAGAATCGGGTCAATCTAATTCCGTGCTCTCTGTGCCCTCTGTGGCTAAAACGGGTCAGGCAGCCCTACCAGGCGTGTTTTGTTTGGCCTCTTCAGCGCTTGGGTGCGGCGCGTGACCCAAGGCTTGCGCGCTGGGCGACAATCTTTCGCCCCAGCCGAGCTACTGCGGATCAGATTTCTTTGAGGAATTGGATGAGAGATTGGATGTTCTCGTAGGGGGTCTCGCGCAGTAAGCCGTGGTCGAGATTGAAGA
>JASJYE010000444.1 GCA_030123645.1 Candidatus Hydrogenedentota bacterium
ACGCGTGATTCGCGCCGGGATCTAAGCGTTTGCTACTATGGCGCGCCCGAAGGGCCATCGGAATCGGCAAAGGACGGAGCGCGAAGCTGCCCGGTATGAATGCGATCGAAAACTTCTTCAAGGACCCGAAAAAGGTCATCGCCCTCCTGATTAAGCTCGTCTTTATCGGCGGGATTTTCGGGTTCATGTTTTATCCCGACGTGTTCATGGAATTCTTTTCCCGGATACTCCCATTCGAGGTCAGCCTGAAGAAGTTCAAGGGCATCTCCATGGGTGAGCTATGGCAGTCCATTCGAGGTCTCGATTTAGCCATAGCGGCCAAGTGGCTGACCTTTGCTGCGATCGTGAAGATTGCCGGCATTTTCTGCGGCATCACTCGCTGGCACATTTTGCTCAAGGGACAGGGCATCAGCTTGCCGTTCTGGTATCTCACGAAATGCTGGTTCATGGGTCGCGCTATCGGGCTGTTCCTGCCCGGAACGGTGGGTCTGGACGGATATCGGCTGGTGGAGTCGGCGGCATATACGGGCGAGGTGATCAAGTGCACGACCGTGGTCGCTGTAGAGAAGCTGATCGGCTTTGTCGCACTCTCGGTTCTGGTGTTCCTGACACTGCCACTGGGGGCCCGGCTATTCGATTTCAATATGGTCGTGCTCGCGGTGGTGCTTGCCATCTTATTCTGTTTTATCGCGACGGCCTTCCTCTTATTGCTCAATCCCAGGATCGTGCAAGTTTTGGCGGCGGCGCTGCCGGTTCCCAAGGCGATTCGACGACAGGTCAATACACTCGGCGCGGCCGTGACGGCCTACTCGGGCCGCCGCGGAATGCTTATGGTGGCTTTCCTTTTGGGTCTGGGGATCCATCTTGGGATTATGCTGATGTACTTCGGCTCGGCCATGGCCATGAGCGGCGGAACCTCTGAGATTGCCGACATACTATTTGCGAGCCCTCTAATCATTGTTGCGTCCATCATCGCCCCAACAGTAAGCGGTGTCGGCGTGCGCGAGGGCGTGATGACGGCATTGCTTGGGGGCAAATATGGTGAAGCGGAGTCCTTCTTATTTGGACATATCGGACTTTGGATCGGCGAGGCGGTGCCTTTCTTGCTGAGCGTGCCGCTGTTGATTTTCGCTGGACGCCCGAACCGCTCGAAGTTTCTCGCCGACCTCGAGGCCGTGCGCGCGGAAACCGCAACCCAAGAAGAAGACGTGCATCTCGCGCCCGAAGTCGTTACGGACTACCGCAACAAGCTCATCGACTCCTTCGGTTCTGGGCTTCTCGGCGGACTCATCGGCGGGGCGCTGTTCGGGTTGGCGGAAGGCATCTACCACATGTCGACGCTGGCGAACTATACCGACAGCGCCGCTTA
This sequence comes from Candidatus Hydrogenedentota bacterium, assembly GCA_030123645.1. Taxonomy (GTDB): domain Bacteria; phylum Hydrogenedentota; class Hydrogenedentia; order Hydrogenedentales; genus JASJYE01. The sequence continues at coordinate 1,370 of JASJYE010000444.1, forward strand.
CTGGTGGGCGCCTCTCGTCTACGGCGTGACCTTCAGCCCGATCGGCTTCGGCGTGGGCGCCGTGCTCGTTTTTTTCTACCTCCTTTTCAACCGCTTCCTGCGCGGCTCGACGACCTTCGCGCTGAGCCTCGGCGGGACCGTGGGTTTCCTCGGTCTCGTGATCGGCGTGTTCAGGTATCGCCGGGACGTCCTTGCGGAGGCCGCCATGGCCGGCGGCGATTACGCGAAGGTGCTGATTGGCGCGGCCGTTGCCGCGCTTGTCTGCGTTGTGGCCGGCCGCGTGGCCGCGCGGCTGATTAAGGGCGGACGCATCAAAACCACGGGCGTCGCCATAGGCTCGTTCGTGCTGATCGTCGTCGCGGGATTCCTCATCTCGATCGTGCAGCGGCCCTCAACCGAAGCAACAGCCTTCGAGCCGGAAACGCGCGCCGCTGGCCCCAACATCATCCTCATCGCCGTCGATACCCTGCGCGCCGACTTCGTGAAGGCCTATAACGTAGACGCGCTGCCGGAGACGCCGAAGATCTCCGCACTCGCCGAGGACTCGGTACTGTTCCAGAACGCTTTCGCGCAGTCGTCCTGGACCAAGGCGTCGTTCGGGACCATTTTCTCCGGCATGTACCCCGAGGCCCACACCGCGACCGGAAAGGCCTCGGCCCTGCCGAGAGACGTTACGACCATCGCCGAAGTGCTCGAAGCGGGCGGCTACTACACGCGCGGCTATTCGAACAACCCGAACATCACGAGCACCTTCAACTACGACCAGGGTTTCGTCGACTACATCGACCTCAAACCCGACCTCTATTTCGGCGCACAGCCCTCGTGTGAAAAACTCGTCCTCTACGACATCCTGCGAAAGGTCGTCCAGCAGGTCAACAAGCGCATTTTGGGCGGACGCATCATCATCACGGATTTTTATCAGCCCGGCGAAAGCATTACCGACATCGGCCTGGAGTGGCTGGACAGCGACGCGCGGCCCGCCGACACGCCGTTTTTCCTCTTCCTGCACTACATGGACCCGCACGACCCCTTCCGCGACCCCGACCGCCCCGGCAA
>JASJYE010000445.1 GCA_030123645.1 Candidatus Hydrogenedentota bacterium
CGGCGTCTTCATCAACGCCAGGATACGCCGCCTTAAATCCCCATCACCAAGATTCGGCTATAGCTCTAGCTGTCGCCGTTCATCTCAAGGATGTTGACGTGATGGGTGAGGCGGTCGAGGAGCGCGCCGGTCAGGCGTTCGGAGCCGAGCACCTCGGTCCATTCATCGAACGGCAGGTTGGTGGTGACCAGGGTGGAGCCACGCTCGTAGCGCTGGCTGAACACCTCGAACAACAGCTCGGCGCCGGTCTTGGACAGCGGCACGAAGCCGAGTTCGTCGATGATCAGAAGCTTGTAGGTGGCGAGCTTTCTCTGGAACCTCAGTAGCTGCTTGTCATCGCGCGCCTCGATGAGCTCATGGCCCAGATTACCGGTGGATTTTCGGTGGTTGCCAAGAATCACCACGAACGGTTGACCGCGATGTCGGATCGTCTAGAAGAAATTGAGGAGACAATAGGCCGCCCCACTTCTGGTGGGCGGCATGACTCAAACCTGGCAGATCGAGTCAACGACCTCGAGACTATGATGAGCCGCCCCAGCTTTGGGCCCATAAGCGAGCCCGGCCTGGCCGGCGCCGAGCGCCAGGAGTTCGCCTCGTTCTTGCGAACCGGCCGCCAGACCGAAATCATGGGCGCCATGCGAGAGGCGGACGACGTTGAAGGCGGCTATTTCGTGCATCCCACGATATCGGAGGCAATCACGGCGACGATCTTCGCTCAAAGCCCGATTCGGAGATTGTCTCGAGTCGAGACGATCGGCACTTCGAGTTTCGAGGAACTCGTAGACAAGGATGACCTCACCGCAAATTGGGTCGGCGAATCTGAGGCGCGTGCGGAGACAACGACGCCCGATGTCGGCGTGCTGATGCTTCCGTTGAACGAACTTACGGCGATGCCCAAGCTGACCCAGCGAATGGTCGAGGATGCCGACCGCGACGTAGTGGCCTGGCTCGAGGCGAAGGTGGGCGACAAGTTCGCACGAACCGAAGGTGCGGCCTTCACAAGCGGCAACGGCGTGAACAAGCCGCGAGGTTTCCTATCCTACGCCACCGACACGAACGACGATGATGCCCGCGCTTGGGAGGTCTTGCAGCATGTCGTCAGCGGGAACGCGACGGCGGTGACGGCTGACAGCCTGTTCGCCGTCCAGGACGCGCTGAGAGCACCGTACAGGCCTGGCGCATCATGGCTCATGAACAGCGACACATTGCGCCAGATCCGCATCCTCAAGGACGGCAGTGGGGCGTATCTTCTGCGTGAAGGCCTTGCCCAGGGCGCGCCCACAACATTGCTCGGGCGCCCCGGTCGAACTTGACGAAAACATGCCAGCGGTCGGCGCCGACACGTTCCCGGTCATTTTCGCAAATTGGCGCCGATTCTACCTCGTCGTTGACCACAAACGCGGAACCATGGTGTTGCGGGATCCGTTCACCGCGAAGCCTCATATCCTTCTGTACACGACACGCCGAGTTGGCGGTGACGTGGCCAATTTTGAGGCTGGTAAACTCTTGAAGTGCTCGACGTAGGGGCGTCCCAGCACCGCTGCTGCGCCTCATGATGGCCGCGGTTGGAAGTCCGAATCGCGTGAACCAACAGCGGTCCAACTGTTAGCGGTTGTCTTTGGGGTTTTTAGGTTTTGACTTTTCGCCTATCGAGGTTGTCGGAGCTGTAGTTTCTAAAACGATTTCCTGTGCATAAATCTGATCCCAGAGTTGATTTACATCAACGCCGACATTGACGTCAAAATCACACTGGCGGAGGAGAAGATACAAAGCAAATAAGGTCGCTTTTGGCCAGGTCAATTTGGTTATCGCCGATAGCGCCGCCCCTAATTCCGGATTGATGGCGGTTGCCTCTTTTTCTAACTCCTCTGGAGTGATTTCAGCTTTAGCCGCTCGTTCAATAAGAGTCGAAATAGCACGCAATGCGTCGCGCGTGAATTGAGGTCCAGAGAGTAGATCGAGCACGTCGTTGGTTACGGTGAAAACGCCGTCCAAAATATCCGCCATCTCGCCGCAAAGCGGGCATTTTGTTACATTCCCAATGAGGGTTATCTGACCGCTTCCTTTAAAATTTAGAGAAGGGAATATTGCCCCACAATTTGAACAATAAGCCGGAATGTTAGCCATTTAATTACCTCTTGCTGGCCGATGCACTCGTGTTCTGCGAGAAAGTAGACTTAAACTAGCATGTTCGATTTGTGGCTGCCAATTGGGCACTTCACTTGGAACATCCACCGAGCCTCAACGATACCCGCGCCCAGGAGCACGTAGACGGCGACGCCGGTCTTGGCCCACGCACAGGCGACGCCCTGGCCGTCGTAGGCGGCCCAGGTCAGCGCGAGCACGTCGGAGATATTCTGCGCGGTCTCGTCCCCTAATTGCGAAGCCTCATCGGGCGCTAACCCCGCGGCCCAGCTTCTCGGT
>JASJYE010000446.1 GCA_030123645.1 Candidatus Hydrogenedentota bacterium
TCCTCTGACAATACCGCATCGCTGCGCCTGCCGCAATGAGCCGCCGCACTCGACCAAGGATAATCTTCTGCCCGGTCGACTATCCCCGCGCGAACAGGATTTTGCTCGATATAGCGCACCGCCGCCCAATGATGCGATTCGTCAAGCGGGCAAGAGAAGAATCGGCCTTGCCACACATGACCCGAGAAGCCTGTACGCGAATTAAAATACATCGCATAGACCGTATGCGTATCGTGCAACGCGGTGCCCAGCGAGGCCCCTTCTTGCGGCACCACGACGAGATGAACATGATTTGTCATCAGGCAATACGCCCAAACAGACACCCCACGCTTGGCGCAATAGGTCTTCAAGAACCGCAAATACGCCCCACGGACCGCATCCGATTCAAAAATATCCGCCCGGCGATTTCCGCGTTGCGTCACATGATGCGGAAAACCGGGAACGACGATACGCGCCACTCGACTCATGAATCATAGGCTAACAAAAACAACGTTTGAGATCAATAAACCAGTAGTCTGTCCCTAGGTTTTAAGGTTTTACTAGGTTTTAGACGCAGCCTAGTCCGCTACGCCGAAGAGCGAAAAGACCGCGTGCTCGACCTTCCACATCCACCCGGCTTCCTTGAGCGCGACTGGCAAGAATATCGAGGTTTGCGATAGGATGTCGCCATCCAGCTCTACACGCACTTCGCCAACTTTCGTCTTGGCCTCCATGGGTGCGCGCATTTCCTCCGGGTGGTCCAGCACGACCAATATTCGGTCCCAGTCCGAGCGGCGCACAGTCACCCACAGGTCGTCTGAAAACTCGAGAGCGACGGCCTTGGTTTCGCTATTGGCGACCCGTACCGTGGGCGCCGGGGTCACGCCGCGAATGACTACCCGCTCTTTTCGGACATCATCTAAGCCCTCTTGAAGCAGCCGCCCGGCCAGATCGAATCGCGCACGGTTGTCGTTGTACCCCATCACCACTGAAATGATTCGTAGCCCCTCGCGCTCGGCCGTCGCAGTGATGCAAAACCCGGCCGAGCGAATATACCCCGTCTTCAAGCCGTCACACTCCGGCATCTGCCGCATCAGGGTATTGGTAGTGTATTTTTTCCCCTCCGCAGGCCGGAGCTCAAAACTTACCGTGCTCGTCCACTCCAGAATCTGGGGGTGCCGGACACAGGCTTGGGCCAGCGCCGCCATATCTCTCGCCGTCGTCTTGTCCGGCTCTTCACCGCGATCGGGCGGCAGCCCGTGCACGCTGTGAAACTCCGAGCTGTCCATCCCAAGCTCACGAGCGCGCTCGTTCACCTTTGCGAGGTAGGCCTCCTCGCTGCCCCACAGGCCTTCAGCCACCGCCATTGCCGCGTCATTTGCCGAAGCCACAGCCACGGCTATCATGAGCGCTTCGAGAGGGTGCACCTCTCCTTCGTGAAGATACACCTGGGTGCCCCCCATGCGCTGCGCGTGGCGCGACGCCTCGATGGGCGTCTGTAAGGTCCAGTCTCCTCTTTCCAGACCTTCCACCACGAGCAGCATCAGCATGATCTTGACCATGCTCGCGGGCGCGCGCACAACATCGGCGTTATGTTCTAGGAGGACGAGGCCCGTTTCGGCTTCTATGCTGAAGGCACTGATGCCGCCAGGAAGCTCTTGCGCCATAGCGGCGGCTGATTGTAAGCACAACGCGATCCCAAGAAGAACACACGCTCGTTTGCCCATCACTTCCCCCTGCGGCGCTGCGCGCCAAGGTCTGCGTTACCCGATACCCCGTCGCAATTCCTGCTCCGCCGAAGTCCCCTCGGCGAGCTGATGGCCGAGCAAGCCCCGCATACAATCCAACAACTCTTCTACGGTAAAAGGCTTCACCAACACGGAGACAGGTTCCTCCATGTCCTCACACGGCGGGCCATCCCCTCCTGGCCCCGCCGATAGCAGAATAATCGGAAGCTCACCCGGCGCCGAGGCTTGCCGCAGTTGCCTCACCGCGTTCACCACGGACGCCTCCGAGAGCGCCTCATCCAAGATGATGAGATCCGGCCGCCGATCTCGAGCGGCACGGACGCATTCGTGACCCGAGTCAAAGCCCGTCGCTTTGCAGCCTGCGCGCGTCAACGAATGCACCAGTGCAGAACGGAATTCCAGGAACTGATTCGCGACATACACGCTCCACCTCGTGGCTGCCCGCACTTCCTCGCTGTCCTCCAGAAAACCGAATTGCGCCTTGGGGAACACGAGTGCAAAGGTGCTGCCCACGCCCGGCGCGCTCTCTAAATCGATTCGGCCACCGTGCGCCTCCATCATGCTCTTCGCAATGGAAAGCCCGATGCCCGTTCCTTGGTAATGGCGGCTAAGAGAACTGTCCACCTGATAAAACTTCCGGAAAATCTGCTCCTGATACTCTGGAGCGATTCCGATGCCCGTGTCTTGCACTGAGATC
>JASJYE010000447.1 GCA_030123645.1 Candidatus Hydrogenedentota bacterium
CGGTGCGCTTCACGGTCTACGCCGATTCCTTGGAGACGCGTTACGTAGCATCGAACAGACCGCTCATGGCGCAAATCGCGCAAAGTAGTGGAGGCGAAGAACTCTCCCTCGACCGCTGGAACGAGCTACCCCGCCTCGTCACGGACTTTGAACTCTCGACCCGGCAGGAAACGAAGCCGGAGGACGCGTGGGACACGAGATCGTTCTTCTTCGCCCTAATGGCGCTCCTTGCGCTTGAATGGTTCGTACGACGACGAGCGGGGCTGGTCTAAGCATGGCCGTTGAAACGTCGATATCGCGACTCGACGCAGAACACAGGAAGCAAGTCACGAAGCTCGTCGTTACCCGGCTGGCCTGGCTGTCGCTCTTGATCGTTACATCCTTTTTCGTGGCGGACCTCTTATTCGCCTTCAACGACCCGGTGCGGCTTATGATGGACGCTCTTCTCCTCCTCCTCCTCGGAGCAACCGGACTCTGGTCGTACGGGCGGCAACGCCACTCGACTTCAACGAAACGCATGATCGCTCGCATGCTGGAGGAAGGCGAGCCCGAATTCCGAAACACCCTCATCAACGCCGTGGACTTCGAGGAAAACCTGCGGACCGGCGAACATCCCGGTACTTCACTCGATCTCATGAAACAAGAAATCGATTCGGCCTCCGAGGCGGTTCTAGAATTCGATGGAGGCAAGGCACTCCGCCCGCCCACGCTGAAGAAAGAGGGATACGCCTTCCTCAGTGCCGTTGGACTGGCAACTCTTTTGGCCATCATCCTCTCCGATCCCTTCTTTACTATCCTTCCAAGGTTTCTCTTTCCCTTTGGCGATTTCCCCCCATACAGCCCGACGAAACTCAGCGTGACTCCCGCCGGTACCACCGCGGACTACGGCGAGGACGTGAAAGTCACGGTCCTCGCCTCCGGACCCAGACCGAAAGACTTGTCCCTAGTACTACGCGGTCGCGGCGCCGCCGAATCGACGGCCTTCCCGATGTTCGACGCGGGCGACGGTGTGTATTTTCAAACGATCGAGAACGTCCAGAGCGACATGGAATACTTCGCGCGCATGCGGCGTGGACGAAGCAAGCGCTACCAGCTTCAAGTGCTGACCGCGCCCCGTATCGAGGAAGTGATCGTGACCTATACCTACCCTGCATATACGCGCCTGCGCCCACAGACCCGTCTGCTGGGCGACCGGGGCCTCCGGGGATATCGGGGGACAAGCGTCGAGATGACCTTAGCCTCGAACAGGCCGCTGGCAGGCGGCGACCTCACCGTGACCGGCGAGGACTATGCCCTTAAGCCCTACGATACCCATAAAGTAGGCCAGACCTTCACCCTATCGAGCGCAGGCGATTTCTCGGCCCACGTTCGAGATGTGAATGGAAACCGGAGCGCTGAAACCGTGGCAGGCCGCGTGGAGCTCATTCGGGATCGGAAGCCTGAAGTGCAAATCGTATCGCCGGGCATGGACTCCTTCGCCGTTCCCGACGCCGAGATACCTATCACCGTTGAAGCAAGCGACGATCTTGGTTTGACGCGATTGCGTCTCTACCGCAACCATAACGACTCCACCGACGCCCGAGAGCAGATCTATAGCGGCGACGGCAGCGACACCTATGCCGAAGTGACGGCCGTATTAGACCTCAAAGACCTTGGCCTCCGTCCAGGCGATATCATCGACTACTACGCCACGGCGACCGACAGTCTGCCAGACAGCCCACAGACCGCGTCGACACCTTCCTTCCGCCTGCTGATCATTTCCTTCGAGGAATACCGCGATTATGTGCAAACGCAGATGACGGCCACGGACCTCAAAGAGAAATACGACGCGATTCTCGATGAATTGATGGCGCTCGCCGAAGCGCAGGAAGCGCTTCATGCCGAGACCCGGGCCCTGCGCGAGATCGCCGAAGAAGGCAACGCGTTGACGGAAGAAGAGCAAGAGCGCCTGGCGAAGGCGCGCGAACAACAGGAGCGCCTGGAAAAACTAGCCGGGGAACTCGCCGGCCGCCTGCGCAAAGAGGCCGCAGCGCCCGCTATCTACGACATCGAAAACGAATACAAAGAGGCCCTTAAAGAGTTTGCCGACCGCCTTTCTCAAGCCCAGGGCCACATGGATGGGGCCGGGACGCAGATGGCGAGCGCTTCTCAGGGACAGGGCGGGGCCTCGGGATCCCTCGGAGAGGCTCTCAGCGAGCAGAAAAAGGCCCTAGAGGCCTTAAAACGCAATATTTCGGAGTTTCAAGCGGGCATTTCGCAGGCGAACGAAAACCTCGAAAAAGTGGCTGATGTCATCGCTGACACCGAATTATTCAAGTATTTGTACACCCTACAGAAGGGATTGGAACGGCAGATAAGATATTATAAGGAAACGGAGCGTCCCAGCTTGGACGACCAGATCCGGCTCAAAGAGCTGTC
>JASJYE010000086.1 GCA_030123645.1 Candidatus Hydrogenedentota bacterium
CGAATACTGTAAAATACCATTAATGCTATGGGCTGCGGAAAACCACACCCCGTAAGGAATCGCGGACGCCGTCGATGAGCGCCTGGTCAACGAGGTAGACCGGCCCCTTCTCCTCCATCCATAGAAAACGCTGCCTCGAGTTGCTCGTGACCCTGTTCCCGACGTGCACGGGACCCATAGTTCGCGTGGAATCGGTCAGCGGGTCGTCGACCACTTGGAAAACAACAGTCAAGATCGGATCGTTCTTTCCCTGTACATCGGCGGCGGGAGATGGGTCGGCGATCCCTTTTGCCAGGGTTGTCGAGAAGGTGTCGATCAGTGAGTGGACGTCGGACTGCGTTTCGATCCGGGCCCCTCGGGGTTGGGAGAGGGTCCACACGCCGTTGTCGTATTGGAAGACGTAACGCCGATTATCGAGAATGAGATCGACTTCACGAACGTCGTCACGCCGAAAGGGGAACAGGGTTTTGATGCGGAACCTGAAGGGCTCGGCTTGGAGCCTTCGGAAAGATTCGAAAGAGATGGTGGTTGCAGCACCGATGTCCTGCAAAGCGGAAAAGACCAAGGGATTGGAGGAAGGAACGGGTCCTCCTATCTGTATCGCAGAAGGCGGGGCGCCGTCGGTGTAGGTAAACTCGAGGGAGAGGCGCGGGGATTCGATGGAAGGCGCTTCTTCTCCTTCGGGAAATGAAAGCCCTTGAATGCTCTTTAGCACGGCGATGTACATGGACACTTCGAATTGGTCTGTGTCGTCCGCGGGCGGGTTGACGAGCCGCCAGCCTACATCGGGATCGTTTTCGAGCAAGATCTCCGACCGTGTGTCCGTATAGCGAATGGTTTTCAGATTCTTCGCCTCGCGGGTGAAGAGCCGCTTTTCTCTAAAGTCGCCGGGGCCTGCAGGAAGCAAGGGGATAAGATGTGCGTCAACGATGAATACGGAGGGGTTGTCCGTGCGCTTGACGAAAAATCCCGTTTTGTCTTCGGCGCTGGAGGCCCAGCCGATCAATAGGGTCTGTCCCTCACCGGTGGAGCCGTATGCGCTCAGCTCTGCGTAGGGCGGGTCGAGACCGTAGTCGCTAAGGCTCTCAGGCTCGTCGATGTAGCCGCGGCCTGTGGCGAATCGAAGCTGCGAAACCAAGGCCTTGAGTTTGCCCTGACTCGCCGCGGCGTCGACGGGCTTCGCCAACCTCCATTCGCCTTCCTCGGCCAAGGTGTAGGTTTCGTCGATGGGTTTTGCCCGGGCGGCGAGGCCCGGATCTTCTATTTCTTCGGCGCCTTCGGTCGCGCGGCGTTTGAAGTCTATTTTCTTGACGCCCTCGCCAAGGTGAGTGAACATGCGAGTGTCACGCAGCTCTTGCAGGCTTCTGCTGAGCGCCTGGAAGGCCTTTGCGGGAGATAAAAATACCTGCCCGTCGCCGAGCCGCGTGTAGCGGTTGACTTGTGTCGGGTCGAGGGCCCCAAATGCGATTTGGGTGAGTTGGCCTTGTTTCGTCCCGAAGATCACGGACAAGATAGGCGCATCGAGCTGGTAATCGGCGAGCGCGTCCGGGTCTGCATTGATGTCGCGCTCGTTGGTCATTAAGGCGACAATTTTCGCGAGCGCAGTCCAGAGTAGCCCGTTGGGGGGAATGTGGGGATGGGGCGCGGCGATCCTCCAGTGTCCGTCGTCATGACGCAGGGCTTCGACGGGCGCTTCGCCTTGGCGGGCGATGGAAAGTGTAGTGATGTCCTCGGGGGCGATATCAAAGAGCTTCTTGGCCTCGGCCGCCTCCTTGATGACGTTCCGCTCGATCCGGCCGGTGACCCAGTACGCGGCCAGGAGGCCTGCGAACACAACGATGAGGGCTAAAGTCGCGCGGGTGCTCACCGGTATTTCCTCCGTTGCAAGAAGACAAGGAGCCCTGTGAACGCGATCGCCTGAACAGCCCCGAGCGACGCGCTCCAGGCAATGAGCCGCTGTTCGTTTTGCGACAGAATCAGCGGCTGGTCGACATTGCCGGTCGGCCGGATCGCGATAAGCTCTTCGTTTTCGGTCAGCCATGCAACGCTGTTCAGCAGGAGGTCCTGGTTGCTCACGCGTTTCATGTACTCGTTCAAGGCTAAGTCGGCGTCTCCGAGCACAACGACGCGAGAATCGCGCATGCGGTCCCCATCGCCCACCGGCCGGTTGGATCGAGCGGACACGGCCACCATGACCGGGTTCGGCCCTGAAATTTCCGCGGGGTCTTGGCTGATTGGTTCCCTATCGTCGATGGCGCGGACGTCCGTCTCGGCCCAGGTGTCCGGTGTCGAACGCATCAGCACGGTCCCGGTGACGCCTTCGGGCAAATTGGGGTCGAGCGACACGGTGCGAATTACGGATAGAACGAGCTGCTTATCGAGATCGCGCGTGATTGCATGAAACTTGTTAAAACTTCCGCGAAATTGATTGTTCTGCGGGGCAGTCCCGGTGGTGGCGCCGACGACTTCGAAGTCAGGAATAAACATTATCTCTAAGCTCTGGGTGGCGTTGGAGACGACGATGTCGGAGCCTATTTTGATGCCGAACCGGTTCCTTAGCCAGGGACGCAATTGCTCCAAGATGGCGAATTCGTTCTCCTGAACGATCTGCACGTTTACCAATACCAATAGTCGGCCGCCATCGTCCATATAACGGTCGAGGGCCTGAATTTCGTGGGGGAGCAGATCGGCTTGGTAACCGTTAATGATGAGCACAGAGCAATCGTCTGGAAGCAAAGGATTGTCGGTGGGGATAATACATCGCTGGACCTCGTGGGCCTCCTTCTGCAACCACAGCCGGAATTGGGCGGCGCCGGTTGTCGGATCGTCACTGGTAATGTCCCGCTCGCCGTGGCCGGTGAGAAAGTAGACCTTAGGGATCGCATCGCGCGAAACGTTGAGCACCGCGTTGGTGAAACTGCGCTCTTCGAGGCGGGCGTTGACGTCGGACAGGGGGATCTCTCGCTGGCGCGCGCCGGATCGCAAAACGACCGTGCCGACCCTGGACACACGAAGCACGTTCAGCGCCTCGCCACGCTCGGGATTTTTCTGTGGGTCGACAAACTCAACCGAAAGCATGTCGGTGTACTCTTGGCAGCGCCGGAGAAAGCGTGCGGTCTTGTCCTGTGCGATACGGACGCGATCATCGCCTGCCCGGATGAAGAAACAGGTGATTTCAACTGGATTCGTAAGGCTTTCAAGAATGTTTATCGTCTGTGGGGCGAGGTCTCGCCGCCCTTCCTGCGTGAGGTCCCACGCGAGGTCTTCGCGCTCGACGAAGGCGTAGACAGTCATGATGATGCCAAGGAATACCACGCTGCTAAGAACGCTGTTAAACGCGCCGCGGGAGTCCTTGTTCGGGCTGCCCAGGAGCGAGAAGGCTCGGAGGACCAACCACAGGACGCCGAGCCCGAGGCCGCCGAGAAGGGGCATCAGGACGTTGACGTTGAACAGGGTCCCGTGAAGGATCATCAGATTAAGGCCGGCGATGAGGAGAATCAGCGTGGCGACGCCGACCGCGAGTCGAAGCCTGGTCACTTCCCGGCCCCCCATTTCCGGCTCTCAAGTGCGCGGAAGGTCAGGAACAGGAAGAAAGCAATGAAGAGAACGTAGTACGCGATGTCCGCCGGTTGAAGGATGCCCTCCGCCATGGTCTTGGCATGCGCGTCGAGGGGAAGTTCGCGAACGAAGGTGCGAAAGATGGCATAGGCGATGTCGGCCGCGCGGTGCATGTCGTCTGACCAGGTGGCGGGCGCCGTATTCTCCTCGGGCAAGTCTTCGCCAAAATAGCCGATGATAAAAAAGATGAAGAACAGGCCGAAGGTCGCGGTCGCGGCGGTAATCTGGCTGCGGCAGACCGCGGAAATGAAGAGGCCCATGCTGACCAGGGCCGCGCCCATAAGGAAGACGGCGACGAGGCCGAAGGCGAGGACGGCCGGCTCGACCGCGACGAAGCGATCGATAATCAGGATGTAGACCACAAGCACGGCGACCATGGCAAGGACGAGCACCAGCCCGGCGGCATATTTTCCAAAGATTATGTCGCGATCGCGGACGGGGTGCGTGAGGAGCATTTCGATCGTGCCCTGATGATGCTCCTCTGCGAAGAGGCGCATCGTAATGAGGGGGGCGATAAACATCATGATGGACCCGCAATAGACGAGGAAGGGGCTGAGAAAGGTTTCCTCGAAGTCCGGGACGGCGGCGAAGTCGTAGGCTGAGGGGGATTCCGTCATCAGGCCGTAGAAGAGGAATGACACCGTAAAGCCCAGGCCGGAAATAAGCGCAAAGGTCCCGATAACGATGTAGCCTACGGGCGTCGTGAAGAAAGCCTTGAGCTCGCGCTTGCAGATCGCCCATGCGCGCTTCATGCCGGCTGCTCCGATTCGACCGAGATGGCTTCCATAAACACTTCCTCGAGCGAGCGGTCTCCGGCCAGATCGCTCATCGTTTCTTGGGCGACGATTCGGCCCTGGTTGAGGATAATCACGCGCCCGCAGATCATCGCAACCTCCGGCAGGATATGCGTGCTGAGCAACACGGTGTGCTCGTCCGCAAGCTCTTTGATGGTCTGGCGGATGCTGATGATTTGTTTCGGGTCGAGGCCAATGGTCGGCTCGTCCAGAATCAACACCGGCGGATTGCCGATCAGCGCCTGGGCAAGACCGACGCGCTGGCGGTAGCCCTTCGAGATATGGCGTATGGTACGGTCGGCTATGGATGCGACCCCGAAGCGTTCCATCACGCGGCCCACTTCGCTCTTCGCAGATGAGCGCGACAGCCCTTTGATCTCCGCGACGTAGCGCAGGTAACTCTTCACGAGCATTTCAGGATAAAGCGGCACGTTTTCAGGGAGGTAACCAACAAGCCGCTTGACCTCGAGGGGCTTTTCGTGGACATCGAATCCGGCGAGGACCGCAGTGCCGCGCGTCGCCGGAACAAAGCCCGTGAGGATGCGCATCGTGGTCGTTTTGCCCGCGCCGTTCGGTCCCAGAAAACCTACAATCTCGCCTTTCTCGACACTGAAGGAGATATCGCAAATGGCCTCGATCGGCCCGTAGTGTTTCGTCAACCCCTTAACTTCAATCATGCGAGCCGTCCTGGCGTCGAAGCCCTTCGCAACAATTCGCTAACAATGTCGAAAAGATCCCCTGTGAGCCGCAATTGTTCCATATCTCGAAGAGGATCGGTGAAGCGTACTCGCCCGGAAATTTGGTCAACCGGGCGGAAAAAACTTCCAGACTAAGCGTTTAGGGGATTCTCGCCCTCAGAATACGCGGAAAGCTGAGCAAAAAAGGGACTTTTGGGCCCTTTCAAAAGTAGACGCAAGCGAAGCGAGGCACGAGTGTAGACGTGTCTGTCCCTTTTCTTGCGTCCTGCCGCGATAAGGCCCGTATTTGCGACCCTCCATGGACCTGAACGCTTACCTTCCAGGAAACCCCCAGGAAACCAGCCCACAACGGGTTCTGGCCCCATGGCTAAGTTTAGAAAAGCCAAGCCCGTTAAAGCAAACCGGCTGACCCCCACGGTCTGGCACATGAATTGCCCTATTCCCGGGCTCCAGGAATGACCGGAAGATTCTCATCAAAGTTCAGTGCTGTATGTGCGCCAGAATCCGGGTGGAGAAAAGGTGGCGCTATGCCCCGCCGGGAGAGCTGAGCTGGGAAACGCCTGAGAACGAGTTAATCTAGCGCGTGCGCCCTGGGACGATGCCGACGCGCTCAACACGCCATGATCGATGTGGACGTAAAAAGGCCCCCGGACAATCCCGGGGGCCTCGACTTAAACGTTGCGCCTGTTCGATCTCGACGCTACATCATACCCTCCATACCCGCACCGGCCGCCGCGGAGGAATCATCGGGGATCTCGGCGATCACCACCTCGGTCGTCAACAGGAGACCCGCGACACTCGCCGCATTCTGCAGGGCGGTGCGAACTACCTTCGTGGGGTCGATAATACCGGCCTCCATTAGATCCTCAAATACGCCGGTTTCGGCATTGAAACCGGAGGCCTGCTTCTTGCTCTTGACCGCCTGCACCACCGTTGCGCCCTCGGCGCCCGCGTTGGCGGAAATCTGCCGCAACGGCTCCTCGAGCGCACGAATGACAATCTTCGCACCGATGGCTTCGTCTCCGTCAATGGCAAGCTTGCTGACCGTGTCTTGACAACGAATCAAGGCGACGCCGCCGCCCGGAAGTATACCTTCTTCGACGGCCGCCCGGGTCGCGTGCAGCGCGTCCTCGACGCGGGCCTTCTTCTCCTTCATCTCGATCTCAGTGGCCGCGCCGACGTTGGTGACGGCAACGCCGCCGGCGAGCTTGGCCAGCCGCTCCTGCAACTTTTCGCGGTCATAATCCGAGGTGGTCTCTTCGATCTGCCGGCGGATGAGATTAATCCGCCCTACGATGTCCTTGCTCTTGCCCGCGCCTTCGACAATGGTCGTAGTGTCCTTGTCGATGACTATGCGCTTCGCGCGGCCGAGGTCCGCCAGCGTAATGCTCTCGAGCGTACGGCCGAGGTCTTCGGTGATCGCGAGGCCGCCCGTGAGGATGGCGACGTCTTCGAGCATGGACTTGCGGCGGTCACCGAATCCCGGCGCCTTCACCGCGGCGGCTTGGAAAGTGCCGCGGATCTTGTTGACCACGAGGGTCGCCAGCGCCTCGCCTTCGACGTCCTCGGCGATGACCAATAGCGGTTTGCTGCTCTTGGCAATCTGCTCGAGTAGGGGCAGAAGGTCCTTCAGATTGGTGATTTTCTTCTCGTGGATCAGGATATAGCTGTCTTCCAGGACCGCCTCCATGGACTCATTGTCGGAAACGAAATACGGGGAGAGGTAGCCCTTATCGAACTGCATGCCCTCGACGACCTCGAGTGTCGTATCAATGCCGTTGGCCTCTTCCACGGTGATGGTCCCGTCGTTGCCTACCTTATCCATCGCGTCCGCGATGATGCCGCCGATTTCCTCGTCGCTGTTTGCCGAAATGGACGCAATGTTCTTGATTATGCTGCGGTCGTCACGCACCTGCGTGCTGATCTTGGCGAGTTTGTCAACGACGGCGATTACCGCGGCGTCGATGCCGCGCTTTAGCCCCATGGGGTTGGCTCCGGCCGTGACGTTGCGCAGGCCTTCGCGGAAGATGGCCTCGGCGATCACGGTCGCGGTCGTGGTCCCGTCACCGGCGACGTCGGAAGTCTTGGAGGCGACTTCCTTGACCATCTGTGCGCCCATGTTTTCAAATTTGTCTTCGAGTTCGATCTCTTTGGCGACGGTCACCCCGTCTTTCGTAACGGTCGGCGCGCCCCACTTCTTGTCGAGGACGACGTTACGGCCCTTGGGTCCGAGCGTGGCCTTGACGGCACGGCTCAGTATCGTTACCCCAGCGAGTATGCCGCGACGGGCGTCTTCGCCAAATTCAATCTGTTTCGCGCTCATAGTTGACATGTCTCCACTTTGTTTGTGGCTGTGATTTCCGTTTCGTGAGATGAATCAATGCGAAAGGGACTACTCTAAAATCGCCAGTACGTCGTCCTCGCGCATGATGATGTGCTCTTCGCCGTCCAGCTTCACCTCAGTACCGGCGTATTTCCCCATCAGAATGCGGTCGCCCTTCTTCACTTCCATCTGCACGTGCTTACCGTCCTCGTCGAGCCGGCCCTTTCCAACAGCCACGACCTTGCCCTCTTGGGGCTTCTCCTTCGCCGAATCCGGAATGATGATGCCTCCGCGCACCGTTTCCGAGGGATCTTCACGTTTCACCAGAAGGCGGTCTCCAAGCGGTCTAATCTTCATTTTCTCTTTACCCTTTCCTCATTTTTATCGGCTAGTACTGACAGACATCCTCAGGATGAAATGAGCGAGAATCCAGGGATGAAAAGGGGGAACTGGTCGGGTCTGTCATTTTGACAGTCCGGCCAGGACCCGGCAGCTACGATAGCACCCGTCCAGGATCCCGCCTAGAGCCGGGCATGCTACCAGTAAGATTAGGCTAAAGTCAAGGAAAAAGAGGCATACTTGAATACCCACGAGAAGGAACGCGTGTCTCGCCAAATACAGAGACTTGGCGGCATTTTCATCGGACTGCCATAATGGCAGTTTATCAGCGGTCAAGACCGTCGAGTGCTGAAACCAGGTGCCACCGCCAAACTCGTTTGGGGGTGCCTCAGCGGATAGTCCATCTTGTCTAGGCGTAGGATGGGCTTCAGCCCATGCGGAACTTGGCAATTCACCACGAGCGAAGCACGAATCAAACTCAAAC
>JASJYE010000087.1 GCA_030123645.1 Candidatus Hydrogenedentota bacterium
CGCTGGTACATGCGCTCGATGGCGCGGATGTCGAAGCCGGGGCCGGTAATCTCGGGGTAGTTGGCGCTATGGTCGGTCATGTCGACGCGCTCGGAGGTTTGTTCGGCGGTGAGTTCCTGGCTCCTGAGGGCGGCGACGCGCTGCCAGAGGTCGCGCAGGAAGGCCTGGAAATGGCCGATGTGCTCCTTGCCCTGAACGGGGTCGCCGTGACCCGGGAGAATGAGGTCGAAGTCGAGGGCCTTGAGCCCTTCGAGGGTGTCGGGCCACTCGTCGACGAAGCCGTCGCCCATGTAGGAGAGGGCGGAGTACATGAGGTCGCCCGTAAACACGAGGCGCTCGTTCGGCAGGAACACGACGACGTCGCCTCCTGTGTGTGCGCGGCCGAAGAAAAGCAGCTGGATTTCGCGGTCGCCTTGGTAAAGGGTCATCTTTCTATCGAGGGTGACATTCGGCGGAGTGGGGACGGTCTCGGGTAAGGCATCGCGGTAGTCCTCCTGCACGCGTACTTGCTCTTCGAGCGCCGCTTTGAGCTCGGGGTCGTCCTCCTGGGCGACGAGGGCCTTCAATTCCGCGATCTGGCCGGGCACGGCCGACGCGAAGGAGCGAAAGGTGTTTTCTTCGAGGACCTTGCCCAGCAGTTTTTCGCGGGTATACTCGTGGCCGATGATATCTACGCCCTCAGGGAAGACTTGATTGCCATGGGCGTGGTCGAAGTGGTAGTGGGAATTGACGAGATGCCGGACGGGCTTGTCGCTGAGCGTTTTGATGGCCTTGAGCAAGGCGCGTGCGGCGGCAGGGGTCACGTGGGAGTCGACGACGAGCACGTCGTCGTCACCGACAAGGACCAAGGAGTTGCTCATGACGTGGATCGTGCCTGTGCCCACGGCTTGGTAGACGCCATCGGCCATCTTGAGAAAGCGGTGGGTGGGGGTTTCGACGGTTTCTTCAGGGGATTGGGCGTGGGCGGTGGTGAGCGAGAGGACGAGCACCAGCGCGGCAACTGAAACAACCTGAAACGGTTTCATGTTTTCTCTCCTTCTGCCTATGTCGTTGATGAAGGAGGGCGGGCCGGGGACCCGCCCTTACCAATCGTGTCGATCGCGGACGGGACGAGTAGGCCGCGAAGTACAAATGCTAATCGCTTCGTAGGGACAAACCCTATTTGCCGTCTTGCTCGGTTATAACCCAGAGGCCGGGCACGGTCCGTTAGGTTGTGCCGTCGGTCTTGTGGCGGCTGAAGACGATCTCGAAGTGGGCCTTGTCCTCCTTGTCGTGTCAGCGATCGCTTGAACCATATTCCTGCATCCTACAGCACGCGTGGGCCGTATCAAAGGCGGCTCCCGGGCGACGGCCGGCCAGGCTGACCGGGAGTGCTTAAGCGATTAGGCTGGAGAGCATGGAGATTTTAGTTATCCGGGTTAGGAATACGGAATTTAGCCGGTGCGCTATTTTGTGACGGGCTCCAGAACCACAGGCTTGTGGGGCTCGTCGAGCGCGGCGGCTTCGTTTTGCGCGGGGGTGCGGGTACAGAGGCTATAGAGCACGGGCAGGACGACAAGCGTGAGCAGCGTCGCGAAGGCCAGACCGAAGCAAATGGCGACGGCCATCGAACCCCAGTACTGACTGCTCTGCCCGCCGACCACCCACTCGAATCTGCGGAAGTCGAAGCTGATTCCGACGGCCATGGGGATGAGGCCGAGGATGGTGGTGATGGCGGTGAGCATGACGGGACGGAAGCGGATGATGCCCGCGCGGACGATGGCTTCGTTGGTCGGCGTGCCCTGCCGCCGTTCTTGGTTGATGAAGTCGATGAGGACGATGGCGTTGTTGACGACGATGCCCATGAGGCTGATGCACCCGAGCCCGGTCATGAGGGTCCCGAAGGGCATATTGAAAAGTGTCAGCCCGAGGAACACGCCTCCAAGCGACAGGATCACCGAGGAGAGGATGATCAGGGGCTGGAGGATAGAGTTGAACTGGGTGATCAGGACCATGGCGATGAGGAAGAAGCCGATGACGAACGCGAGCGCCAGGAAGTTCTTGGTGTCATTCATGTCTTCGGCCTCGCCCGTGAACGACACAACATAGCCGCTCGGCAGTGTGACATCTTCAAGCAAGCGGGCGACGTCCTTTGTAATTTCCGTCCCCGGCCGTCCCTCCGCATACCCGGAGATGGTCAGGGTACGTTTCCGATCGATATGCTTAATCGTGCCGAGCCCCGCGCCCTCCTCGATACTTGCCACGGCCGAAAACGGGATCGGCTCGCCCCGGATGTTCATCAAATTCATGGATTGGATATTGGATAGATCTTCCCTATATTCTCTTGGGAAGCGTACGACGACGTCGTATTCCTCGTCGCCCTCGCGGTATTCACCGGCTTTTCGACCTTCGACCGCGGCCCGGATCGTCAGCCCGATGGTCTGCGTGCTCAGGCCCATGATCCAGGCCTTGGCGCGGTCCACCTTTACGCGAATCTCGGGCTTGCCCTTGTCATAGTCGTCGCGCAAATCGACGAGTCCAGGAACATTTGCAATCGCCCTGCGGATGTCATCCGATGAACTTGACAAGATCCCGAAATCGTCGCCTGTGATTTCGAGGTTGAGCGCCGGGCCGACGGGAGGGCTGTGCATCTGCTTGATGATCCGCAGCTCGGCGCCGGCGATCGTTTCCAGCTCGGGCCGAATCGCTTCGAGTATGACCGTCGGGGGCGTTTCGTATTCGCCATAGGGAAGGAAGTGGATCGTGACGCTCCCGCGATGGCTCGAACCGCGGGGGTTCCCGATGCTGCGCATTGACCTGCCCCCGCCTCCGCCTCTACCGACATTGGCTACGATGAACTGCACCTGATCGCGGTAGGGCTCGAGGGCGGCCTCGATCTTGCGTACGATCTCATCGGTTGTCTTGAGGCCGGTGCCCTCCGCGGCCAGTACGTCAATGTCGGCGCTGAAGGGCTCCGTCTCGGGCAGGAAAATGATCCTGAAGTCGGCCATGTAGATGGCCAAGATGACGACGAGGGATGTGACGGCCACGGTGAGCGTCGCCAGGCGCCAGCGGAGCGCAAGCTTCAGCACTGAGGCGTAAGAGTGGATGATCCCACGTTCTCTCGTGAAAAGATTTCCGCTCTTTTTCGCTTTTCGCACGTTCATGAACACGGATGCGAGCGCCGGATTCACCACCAGACCGACAAACAGAGAGGCCAGCAAAATGATGGTGATCGTCTGTGGCAGAGACTGCATCATCTTCCCCATCATCGAGGGCCAGAAGAAGAGCGGCGAAAAGGCTGCGATGGTGGTCACCGTGGAAGCGATCACGGGCATGGCGACCTCGGCAGTGCCTTTCTTGGCTGCCTCGAATCGCGTGAGGCCGCTCTGCGCGTGGCGGTAGATGTTCTCGACGACGACAATACCGTTGTCGACGAGCATGCCGAGGGAGAGGGAAAGGCTGAACAGCACCATGGTGTTGAGCGTTATGCCCAGCAAAGAAAAGGCAGTAAAGGTGATGAGAAAGGAGATGGGGATGGCCAGTGCAACGAAGAAGCCGTTGGAGAGGCCCATGAAGATGAATACGATCCCGAAAACGAGGACGAGCCCGCTCAAGATGTTGTTCACGAGTTCGTCGACACTTGCACTAATCTCGATCGACTGATCCATGGTCACCGTAATCTCGACGCCTTCAGGCAGGTCCTGTTGTGCCCTGGCGATGAGACGGTTGACGTTTTCCGTCACAGTGATGATGCTTTCGCCGGAGCGTTTCTTGATATTCAGCGTCACGGCGGGGCGGCCGTCCACACGCGAGAGCGTCATCACCTCCTTGAAGCCGTCGCGGATCTCGGCGATGTCGCGCAGGTAGATGACGCCTGTTTCGCCGCGCCGGATCACGAGAGAGTTCAGCTCTTCGGGCGTTGAGAATTCGCCGGGGACGCGCATGAGATATTTGGCTTCGCCGAGGTCCATTGCGCCGCCGGGCGTATTGACGTTTTCGAGCAGGAGGAGGCTGACCAAATCGTTGAGGGTGATGGAATACTGAGCCACGCGCCCGGGATCGACAATGATCTGGATTTCACGCTCGACGTCGCCGGTGATATCGACCTCGAGCACGCCCGGCGTGGCCTCGATTTTGTCTTCGAGGTCCTCGGCCAAGTCCGTCAAGACGGAGAGGCCGACGTTGCCTGTCAAGGAGACGAGCATTACGGGCATCCCGGACATGCTGTCCTCATTGATGATCGAATCGTCCGCCTCTTCCGGCAGGTCCGATTTGGCCATCTCGACCTTGTCCCTGACCTTTTGCAGGGCGTCCTCGATGCTGACCTTGGAGTCGAACTCAATGGTGATGGCCGAGACCCCCTCGACACTAACGGAGGTCGTCTCTTTGATACCGGGGATGCCGGTCAACTTCCGCTCGATTGGGATAGTGATGAGGGTTTCCATGTCGTTGGGCGCGACGCCGCGATAGGTCGTTATGACCGTGACGAAAGACATCTCGACTTCCGGCATGGCCTCGCGAGGCAGTGAATTGAAACTGAACAGTCCCGCAGTCACGATGAGGCCGAGAAGGACGAATACCGTCGTGCTTCGATTGATGGCGAAATCGGAGACGATCATTGGATGATCTCGCGCACGGCGATGGGGTCGCCGTCACGCAGGTCGCGCTGACCGACTACGATCAAGCGGTCGCCGTCCTCGAGGCCCTCGGTGATGTGTACGAGGTTCCTGCGAAAAAACCCAGTCTCGACCGGCCGGATTCGCGCCTCGCCATTGTCGTCGATGAAGGTGTGCCGTCCCGTATCGGTCGATATGAGCGAAAAGAGCGGGACCATGATGGAGTTGGGAAAGGACTGGCGCACGAATCGTGCCTCGGCGATCATGCCGGGCTTAAGGTTGCCGCGCGGGTTTTCAAGTGCGATCTCGGTGGCGAATGTGTGTGTCGACTGCTCGGCGGTCGCGGCAATTAGGAAGACGGTGCCGGAGAGGGTCTCGCCCGGAAAGGCGTCGAGCTGCACGCTAACCGGGTCGCCCTTCGCGAAGTGCGCGACGTCACGCTCGGGCAGCCCGACGACGAGCTTCACTTTGTGGAGCTGAACGAGCCGGATGAGATCCGCGCCCGTGTTGACGTACTCGCCTTCCTCCTGATACAGCATGTCGATGACGCCCCTAAACTTGGCGTTGACACGGCCGTCCTCGAGCTTGATCTCCGAGGCGCGCATGTTTGTCCAAGCCACCTCGAAATCGAGCAGCGCACGGTCGCGGTCCTGTGGCGAGCTGATGCCTTCCTCGCGCATCCGGTCGAAGCGTTCGAGTTCCCTCACCGAGAGCTTGTATTGCGCCTGCGCCTGTGCGAGCGAGACGAGTGTGGGAGCGATATCGATCCGCATCAGCTCCTGTCCGGCTTCGACAAATTGCCCTTCCTCGACGCCCTGCCATTCAATTTCGCCCATGGTCTTGGCGCTCAGGATGATGGCTTCCCACGGCTCGACGGTCCCCATGAGCACCAACTCGTCCTCGACCGTCCTCGATTCGAGGATCTGCACCTTCACGTTGAGAGGCTTCTTCTCAGTGACGATGCCCGCGTCCGAGGGCCGCGAGCGCAGGGTCATTCCGACCATGGCGATGCCCGCGCCACCGGCTATAATCGCCGCGATGACTAGGATGTTCGTAATTGCTCTTTTCAACGCTTTCCTCGTCGTTTGGGCAAAAAAACGGAAGGCGAAACGCCTGTGCCGCCTCCCGGGGGTATTCACGCTCGGCTGTATCCCAGCTGAAACTGTAGATCCACATGCGATTATATCACGATACCCGTTTACAACACATCAAAGACCGAGATTGTGGCTTTGGTGTCTCTTGGGGCCCAATTAAACGCCGATTTCCGTTGGAACACTCCTGGAACGCAGAAGATTGCGCTTAGTCGAGTTCTCTCCATAATGTAGGACCCTAAAAGCGGTGGGGGGGATGCGGCGCGAACACCGTCATCGACAAGGACAACTGCGCAGGCGCCTGGACTGCGTTCTATCAGATCTTGCCGACGGCCAGTGCATCTGACAGATGAGCAGCCATGCCCGGTATTGCTCAGTGCCCCCCTCGGGCCTGATAAATCCTTTGTGCCAAAATCAGCCGGCATCCCTCTCAGCCGCTTCGTCCTCGGTACCCCATCCGCCATGGGAGACGAGCAGCTCTCCGGTTATTTCAAGATCGATTGCGATGTCGCATGGTTTTATCGCTTTCCCCTCCTGCCTACCTGCGCCGCTACTAGAGAATAATTCCGCGCGCGCCGTTGTTTACTTAGCAATCTTCCCCATGGGCGTGGCCCGTTCTCAACTGCGACCACCGCGGGGGCCGCGCCCATTCCTTCATCAGCCCCCCGGCGTCCCCCTCACTCTGCGCCTGCTCAGCCGCCGCTGCCTCAGCGCCCCCCATCGGCGCGCCATAGAATGCCCATAGTCCACGACCGAGGGAGCGAGACATGAAATGGTATTGGGCAATCCTGCTGACACTCGCGCTGATTGCCGTAATGCCGTTGGGGCCAACCGAGAGTAGGGCGATCATTGTAGCCATTGTCGCGATCTCGGCCCTCTGGGTTGCTGCTGACTCGGCTCCATTCTGGTGGGGCCTGGCGGCGTTGATTCTTTGATTGCCATGCTTTCCGTGGTACTTGATTGCAAGTGGAATTAAGAAACGTGAGGCTGAGCGTCGCGCGAAGTTCCTGGAGCCCCATGAGCAGGAATAGTCTCCCCTTCCACACCGTCCCCATCGCGCCCTCGGTGGCCGCACGATGCGCGCCGTATCTCGCGCGTCCGACCTCCGTTGCGGGAATAGGCTGTTCACCCCGCCTGTTCCGTTAGCGCAAGTTGCAGTAACACCTCTTCGCTGGCGCGGTCGATGCTGCCCAATGGTCGGCCGCGTCGACACTTTGGAGTAGCAAATGATGTATCAGCAGTTTTGGACCGCTAACGCGCTCATGATGTGGTGGTTTACGAAGTTTGCGGGATATGAGATTGTCAGAAGCAAGTGGATTCCTCGGCATGGGTCATTCGGTAGTATTCGATACTCGACCGAATGGGCGCTGGCTAAGCGAAACGGTCCAAAGCTCCGGTAGCCTTGTCGGTCCCGCGCCCGTGTCAGTCTGTGTCTATTCCGTCGCCGCTCCCTCAGCTTGTGCCGTGGAGGCCCCTGCGCTGCGGTTTCGTTTTGGCCCGGGTGGATGCGCGAACATCTGCCGGGGCGCTTTATAACCCCTTATCGACTAGCTCTTTCTGAAAATGATTCCAGGCGTTCTCGGCCTTGTCTATGGCCGCGCACTCATAAGCTTCCTTGAGCTCCAACAAAAGTTTGATTGCCTCCTCTGCGCTGAGGTAATCCGAGATCTTTTCAAGCTCGCGCTCGAAGCAAAGCCCCTCCACGAATTCCGAGGCAAACTCGCGAACATCGCCGATATTAGAAACGATGCGTTCGGAGTTGCAGGACGACTCTGTACATAGAATGCTTCCGGTGTCATCCAACTCGAAATCGATGGCGAACATAGAGCCAATCCTATCCTCCGCGCGCCTATCAACGCTGACCGTCACGGTGCGTTTTCTAGACTCAGGAAGGGGCGTTAATGTCTCCGTCTCCGGCTTAAGCTCGAAGCGCTGCCAGTAGGTCATAAACGAGTCCATGGCTTCGTCAGGCCAGTATTCGCAACCCAATATGCGTTGGTGGCGCTCCACCTCGAACACGATTCGATCTGGTCGAGATTCGCCCGCGTCTATCTCGCTCCTGAGATAGATTTTCTCGTACGTCAACCCGTCGTGGTTTGCGATCTCATCGGCGTGCTCATTCGCGTAACCACAAACAGCCATGAGTGCTTCTTGTCTATCCATAATTCCCCCTCGTATCTTTTTCACTAACCATAAGAAGTCTCATTCTAACGCTCAGGGCGCCTAAAGGGAAGGTTTTTTTATTTTCTAGCCCTTGTGCATGCGTCGCGATACGGCACCATACGCGCCGCTTTACCTCGTTCTCCCACCAGCGGCGATGCTCTTACGAGGCCATGGCTTGGGCATAACCCATGGCAGCTCCACTTAACATCCCCGGTTTAGTGTCCAAGCGACGGGGCCCACCTCAGATCGCCCATTCAGCGCTGATTGGGCGGAGTGTCGATAGCTAAGTGTAAAAACTTCGAAAGATTGCATGATGGGCAACATCTGTCAAGTGATTCACCCTTATATCCTAGGTGCAGCTTCCTCTGGAATGCGCTACGGTAGGAAGCGG
>JASJYE010000088.1 GCA_030123645.1 Candidatus Hydrogenedentota bacterium
GTTTCTTGGCTGACATTAGATGCTCGCCCAGTGGTTCCTTATCCCAATTTCCCGCACAGCGGGTTCGAACTCGCAATGACAGGTGGGGCGGTTTGGGTGCGGCGTCGTGGCGGAATCGCTTTTGATCCTGTCGGACGAAGGGGCTACCATCGGACTGATTCGGCCCGCGGCATTCGCGAGCGGGTCCCTATGGGAGATCTCGGGTTAGGCTTCTGAATCTATTGGACGATGCGAAGGAGAAGGGCATGGCGGACGAAAACTTGTTACAGTCGATGGATTTAGCGCGCGGGTATCTGCGCACCATCATTCATAAGCTGAGCGATGAACAACTCGTTATCGTGCCGGAGGGCGCGAGTAACAACGTGCTGTGGAACCTCGGTCATCTCGCCCTTTCCCATGCGGGCCTGGCCTATGGCCCGTGCGGTCTCGAGTCCCCCGTGCCCGAGAGCTACGGCGAACTCTTCAAAGGCGGCACCTCCCCGGCGACCTGGGACAAAACGCCTTCGGTCTCGGATGTGCAGGAGCAGTTCAAAGGCGTTCATGAACGTATGAAGGAGGATTACCGGAACGGAGTCTTCGATGGCTTTAAGCCGCGAGAACTCATGGCGGGCATAACCCTCGAGAATATCGAGCAGGCGCTGGGCTTCAACTTGATTCATGAAGGGGTGCACATTGGCGCCATGATTTCGATCCGTAATCTTATGGGCGCGAACTAAGTCCTCTTCGCCAATCGTTTGTCCGATGGGCTCGAAGCTATCCCAAGAGCCTGATTGTTGTCATTCTTTCATGAGAAGGTATTGGCAGGAGCCGGCGTTTGGAAAGGCGCGCTGGGGGCGGCCGCTTCGGCATTAAGGACTATCCTGTGTCGGGGTGGTATACTGGCGATGTTGCGAAGATGCACGACCGAAACTGGGTGACTCGATTTATGACCGAAAGCTTTCGCGAACCCGGCAAGGCGGCGAGCTATGTAAGCTCGGGACTGAGCCATGATTTCCCTGATGCCACGGTCGAGATCATCCGCTTGGCGGGACATGGGCGCAAGCAGCGGGTCTGCGAGACGAAGGACATCGACGAGGTGTTGAAAGAGATGTGCCGGGGCTCCGGACCCTCTCGAGTGGATTACCATCCCAACAACGCATACGGTTTCGTCGCCCAGATTGACTGCGGGGACGGCAACGGCCCGCTTTCCCGGGTCTTTGTTATCCTCACCGAGGTGAAAGGCAGGCCGATTGCCGTGGGGTCTCGGCCGAGTGTACGGCAAGCCTTCGAATTGGACTGATCGGGCCCCAACGCTCACCGCCCCGAAGGTTACGCTGCCGCGCTGCCGATGGCGCCAAGACCGATGACGATAATGTCGAAGTGGTTTTCAGCGGGCATTCGTGGTGGGTCGCGTCACTCTTCCGTTCCAGCTTTGTTTATGGGAGGTTCTGCGGAATTCGCTTCCTCGGATTCGTTCGCTTCGGAATCCTGCAGCAGGTCGTCGAGGATGAGAAGACGCTCAAACCAAATCTTGAGCAGCGTCGCGAGATAACGGCGGCCCATTGCGCGAAGTTTGAGCTTGGATGAGCCCCACATGCGCCCCGACCACGAGATCGGGAACTGGGCGATGCGGAAGCGGCGAATGAGCGCGGACAGCGACATTTCGATCGTGATGTTGAAGTGCGCGGCGTGCAGCGGCATGATCGCATCGATCACGTGCCGGCGGTAGGCCTTGAAGGCGTTCGTCATGTCGTTGTGCCGGGTCATGAACATGACGCGTATGAGGTTATTCACGGCGCGCTGGATAAGGAGCTTCAGCAGCGGATAGTGCATCACCTTGCTGCCTTGCATGAATCGGGATCCGAAGGCGCAGTCGTAGCCTTCCTCCAGTTTCCGGTAGCAAAGCACGGCATCGTCTGGGCTGTCGGAAAGGTCCGCCATGATGATCGCGACGGCCTCGCCGGTATAGTGCTGGAGGCCGCAGCGGATGGCCCGCCCAAGGCCGCCTGGAGGCCCGTTGTGCACCAGACGAATCTCAGGATAATCCGCTTTCATGGCTTCCACGACCGCTGCCGTATCATCCGTGCTGTTGTCGTTGACGATGACCAATTCGAAAGGGATCTGCTCGCTTCGTAGCAGCGTTGCGAAGTGCTCGATGACCGTTCCGACGTTTTCCGACTCGTTGTACGCCGGGATGACGATGGAATACAGGAGCGTGTTCCGGGGCACGGGGACTCGCGGACGAGAGGACTGGACGGCCATCGATGAACTGCTCCCAAGGACCAGCGGGTGGCGGCAGTATAGCGGCTTCGGTTGTGCCGCTCAACGCTTCGAGAGTAGGCAGCGCCTTTGAAACGCGAATTGATTCTGCCTACATAAACTATTAACATGCAATTAGTTATGAGTCTGCGTCGACTATTACTCCTTTCGACCCGCTTCGCCTACTCTGGATTGAGACTTGCAGAATCCTCAGAGGTCTTTTTGCGCCTGGGGCGCGCGGTCGAGGGCAGGTGATGCATGTGCTCTTGGACGGCATGCAGGCCGTAAATAAGAGTGGAATAGGGAGTTACACCTGCGCGCTGATGCGAGAATTGCCCGCTGTCAGTAAGGATCTCGAGCTTCGCGCCTTGTGTCCGTTCACGATGCTGGAGGAATTCAAGGAAGTCGAATCGATGTCTTTGGTCCCGTGCACAGACGCCCGATCCCCACTTGCCTCGCTTCACCGAAGCTTCGTCATGGCCAAAAGCGTGGGCCGCCAACCCACGGATCTCCTTCACTATCCGGCAAGCTTTACACGCTTTCTGGGCAGCGGACTTTCGCGGGCCTCAAAAGTCATTCTAACGGTGCACGACCTGAGTTTCTTGCGTGAGCCCGGCTGGTTTCGCTGGGACCGGTCTGTATATTACCGGGCGATGATCCGTCGAAGCGTGCGGCACGCGACCAGGATTCTTGCGGATTCCGAAGCGACGTCGCGAGACCTTCAAGACTACCTTGACGTCGATCCGTCCCGAATCGATGTCACGCCCTTAGGTGTCGATTCGCGTTTTCGACCGGCCTCGGACAATGAAGTCGCGCGCGCGAGGGAAACCTATAAACTTCCAAAAACGTTTTTCCTCTTTGTCGGCACACTGGAACCTCGGAAGAATGTGCCGCGGCTGATACAGGCCTTCGATAGCATCGCCGGCGAGTGCGAGGCTGATTTGGCGATCGCGGGACGCGACGGCTGGAAGTTTGACAGCATTTACGATGCCGCGGCGGCCGCAAAACACTCCGGGCGGATACACTTCCTCGGGTATGTCGCGGACGATATGCTTCCCGCAGTCCTGAGCGCCGCGGAGGCCTTCGTATGGCCGAGTTTGTGGGAAGGATTCGGTCTCCCGCCTCTTGAAGCGATGGCTTGTGGAGCGCCCGTCATCACGTCGAACACTTCAAGTTTGCCCGAAGTTGTTGGCGACGCTGCGTTGACTGTTCCACCGGAGGACGCAGATGCTATCGCCCATGCGATGCGATCTTTGCTTGCGGATCCGGAGCTGCGCAGGTCTCTAAGGGATAGGGGAATGAGACGTGCCGGGGAGTTCACGTGGAGACGTACGGCCGAGCAGACTTATGCGGCGTATCGCAAGGCCTGTGAGATGAATTGAGCGCGTTGTGAAGATTCTGCACGTCTACAAGGATTTTGACCCGCCCGTGCACGGGGGCATGGAAAGGCATATGGCGCTGATGTGCCGTTTCCAGCGCGAATGGGCCGATGTTCGGGCGCTGACGTGCAGCCGAAGACTTCGGACTGCGGCGGCGACGCGCGGCGGGACTGAGGTGAGGGAAGTGGGGGAGTGGGCACGCTTTCAGAGCGCGCCCGTGTCGCCGATGTTCCCGTACTATCTTCGGGCGATGGAGGCGGACGTGGTTGTGATTCATGTGCCGAATCCCACCGCCGAACTCAGCTATCTTTTGTCACGGCCTCGCGGGAAACTTGTGGTTCGCTACCAGAGCGATGTTGTGCGTCAGGCCGCTGCGATGAAGGTATACCGTCCCTTTTTGATGAAATTCCTGTCCAAAGCTGATATTATTCTTGCCGCATCGGAACAATACCTAAGCACGTCTTCCGCCCTACAGCCTTTCCTCGACAAGTGCCGGGTCGTCCCGTTGGGAATCGTAGCTGAAGAGTTTGCTCCTCCTGATTCAGATTGTATCCGGGCGTTGCGCGAGCGGTATGGAGGGCGATTTGTCCTCTTTTCGGGGCGGCATCGCTACTATAAAGGTTTGGAGTATTTGGTGAGGGCGGCCGAAAAAATCGATGCGCGCGTTGTAATTGCCGGTACGGGTCCTGAACGTGCCCGGACGGAAGCATTGGCCCGGGAGCTTGGCGCCGGCGTCGAATTCGTAGGGGCACTTAGCCACGAGGAGCTCGTCGCGCATCTACACGCTTGCGAGGTGATGGCGTTTCCGTCCGTCGACCGTAGCGAGGCCTTCGGGGTCTCGATGCTGGAGGCGCATGCCTGCGGCACTCCGGTCGTCGCGACGACGCTTGGGACAGGGGTCGAGTACGTGAATCTGCACGAAAAGACCGGGCTGAATGTCCCGCCGCGCGACGCTGAGGCCCTCTCAGCATCGATCAATGAGTTGTTGCACAATGCCGATCTTCGCGGCCGGCTGGGTGAGACGGCGCGCGCCCGTGTGTTCAAGGACTTCGATGCGCGGCGCATCGCCCGGGTCGAGTTCGAGATCTACCAGGAAGTGGTCGAATGTCCCAAAACTGGTATCTAATATTCAGTTACGTATTGCTGGAGTCCTTCATCATTGCTATCTGCCTTACCGGCTTGATGCGGGTTCTCGCGCTCCGCTGGGGCATTGTCGACCAGCCGGGCGACCGGAAGATGCACAGCGAGCCGGTTCCGCTGCTGGGGGGCGTGGCCATCTATCTAACGTTCAACATCGTGATCCTTCTGAATTTGGGCCTGCTGATGTTGGCCACCGAGTTGGGCTTCGTTTGGCTGCAAGAAAATGTCTGGTCCTTCCTGGGCACAACTACATTACGGCTCCTGTTTGGGATCTTCGCGGGTGCATTTATTATCTTTCTACTGGGAATCGTCGACGATATTAAGATATTGAGCGCCGAAGTCAAACTGGTCGGACAGGTGGCCGCGGCGCTGATTCTGGTGGTATCAGGGATCCGTCTTGACATTTTTCTTGAGCCGATTATCGGAGGGCTGCCGCTGATCGATCGGCTATCCGAAACGCAGTTCCAGTGGTTTCTTACCGGCGTTTCAGGCTTAGTCACAATCATTTGGGTTGTCGCCATTACGAACGCCGCGAACTTTTTGGATAACATGGACGGCCTGTGCGGCGGCGTATCGGGCATTGCTGCCTTGTCCTTTTTCCTGTGCGTGCTTCCACAGCAAGAGTATTTCCTCTGTGTATTGTTGATGGTCTTCGCTGGGTCGGTGGCGGGCTTTCTATATCACAATTTAAACCCCGCCAGAATTTTCATGGGAGACGCGGGCTCAATGTTCTGCGGCTTTATCCTCGCGACAGTCCCCGTGCTGGGTACCTTTTACACACCCTCCAGTCCGTCTCGCATTGCCGTAGCCGCGCCGCTCCTGGCGCTTTCCGTCTTTCTCTTCGACGCTTTGAGTGTAATTGTGATTCGCATTCGAAACGGCGAATCCATCATGAAGGGCGACAAGCGGCATTTTTCGCACCGCCTCGTTGAGTTGGGCATGACGCCTCGCCAGGCGGTCGAGTTCATCTTTCTCGTCGCTGCCGTGACGGGTCTCGGCGGCGCGCTCTTGTCTCAGGTTGGCGTTTCAGGCACGCTGGTGATTCTCGCGCAGACGACAGGTATATTTCTGCTGATCGTATTGCTCATGAACGCTGTGAAAACCTCCGAAAAGGGCCCAATTGAACAAGAAGCGGAAGAGGAAGAAGCGGAGATCCCCTGAGGCGTCGCGCCCGATGAAGGACAGTGCAGCTCCATCTCCGGGGGCCGTTCCAAACGGGGCGAGACCCATTTGGCGCGCGGTCCTTGCGGAGCCGGTCGCCATTGGCCTCGCGATATTTGCCCTGCTCCGCCCGTGGCGTGACGGCCTGACCTTTCCGCCGTTTAACATTTACTTCATCGCGTTTATTCTTCTCATTGCGGCCCTTTGGGGCGCGCGCATGCTGTTGCGCAACGAGGCCATCAGATATCCCGTCCCCGCCGCTCTATTCGCGGGTTTTCTGATCGTTGTCTACTTGACCGGTTTTAGCACGATCGAGTACAACCTAACGCACCGCACTTTTCAGTACCTTATCGCCTATTTTCTGCTCTTTCTCTTGTGTTCTAACGCGCTCAGGACCCCTCTCTCGGTGGGCCTGGTGCTGGGCGCCTTTGTCTTGAGCTCGCTGCTGAACGCCGCATGGTCTATCGTCCACTACTATGAGACCTTGCCCGCGTTGCGCGCGCTGTTAAACGCCAGCCCTGAGGTCCTCCTTCGATACTTCGGGACGCTGGAGTTGACCCCCGAACTCAAGAATCGCCTGGAGACGAACAGGGCCTTCGGCACCTTTCTGTTTCCTAACCACCTCGGCGCGTTTCTCATCCTGGTCATCCCGTACTTGATTTCGCAATTGCGCCCTTCGTGGCGCGCGTTGGGCGAAGGCCTTCGTCGATCCTATGGGCTAAGGGAAGCCGGCGAAACGCCTGCTGAGCGCTCGGTGCGTGCGTACGTCGCGCTGGGATCGGCCGGTAGCGTGTGGCTCGTAAGTTTTGTGGTCCCGTTGCTGTTAAACGAGCGTCTTGGCGCCATGAATATGGATGGAGCGCGTCCCGTTGAGAGCGTCGGAGTGCAAATCTTACTTTTCGGCGTGGTGCCCGCAGTTCTCGGCGGAGGAACGGCGTTTCTCGTGTGGCGACACGGCCTGGCAGCCCTTGGAGCCACGCTGCGCTTTGTCTGTGTATTCCTTGCCTTGCCCGTCACGTTATACGCGCTGTGGCTGTCCTACTCTCGCGGTGCGACGGTTGCCCTGGGGGCGGCGGGCTTGCTGGCACTCGCGCTGTATCGATTCGGTGGCCGAATGGGCCCGTTGCCCGGAGTCGTGTCTAAAGCCGCCGTTGCCCTCCTCTTGGTTGTTCTGCTCATGCCGGGTTTGGATGGGACGGATGCGCTCGCCCAGGAAATTACGGATCCGGGGCTAAAACCGTCGGGCCTTCACCTTGGCGAGCCTTTTACGCCCGTTTTGGCGGATGCGAATTCGAAATCGCTCAGCGTGGAGGGGGTGGGGCGGGGTCTGGGCGAGTTGACCAGCCTCGCTTCATTTAAGATGCGCGTTACGTACTGGCAGGTCGGGCTGCTGATGTTTCAGGACAACTTTTGGACGGGCGTAGGGCTGGGGAATTTCAAGGTTGCGTATCCGCTCTATCAATTTCTCGGCGCGGGAGACGTCGAGATGGCCCACAACGGCTATCTGCAGACCTTCTGCGAGACAGGCGTTTTGGGCGGGGCGTTGTTTAGCGCCTTTTGGATTTACTTTGTGGTGTGGGGAGGGCGGAGGATCCTGCATGAAGCGGACTCCTCGCGCCGCGCCGTGCTCGCTGGCCATTACGCCGGCGTGGTGGCCTTTGCCTTGCATGCGCTAGTCGATTTCGATTTCGCCAATCCGAGCCTCGCCCCCTTCGCCTATCTGCTGGCGGGGACCTTCTACGCGCATGCCCGGGCGTTGGCGCCGGCGGATGCGCAGTCCAAAGGCAGACAAACCCAGGCCGGCCGGATAATTGCCGTTCCGCTTCTCCTCCTTGTTGCCGTCTCGACAGGATCGGCCGTGCGCATGTTTTTCTTCGATTATGGACTAACCGAAGGGACAGGAGGACAACGTTTATTGAACATAGGCGATCGGAGATCGTTCGATACGCGCACGGACGCTGCGAATTTTTTTATCAAGGACCTCAAAGCGGGAATCCCCGACCCGAGCAAGCCGCCGTGGACGTCGCTCAGGCAAGCGTATGCGTTGATTCCGGACGAACCCCTGCTCGAAAGCTTCGGCAGTGTTTGGGTCCCCGTCGAGGGAGGCGGTGCCCGGCGACTGAGGCCCGGCGAGCCAGTCCCCGAGACCGCGCTCTTGGCTATTAGCGATCCCACGGAAGCCGCCCGTGCGAGGCAGGCAGGGATCGAGGCGGCTGAACGAAGGATTGACGTGCTTAAGGAATGGGACACGTTATACCCCCACGACCCCGATATCGCCGCGCGGGTTTTTCTTTGGTACGATTTGCTCTTCGA
>JASJYE010000089.1 GCA_030123645.1 Candidatus Hydrogenedentota bacterium
GGTGGTGATTTCTTTGTTCGTGCAGCGTTCCGGAGACATGTACTGGGGCGTGCCGAGGCGCGAGCCGTCGACGGTGAGCTGTGTTTCGGCGGTCAGCACTTTGGCAATGCCGAAGTCGGTGACGAAGGCCCGATCGTCTTTATCGAGGAGGATGTTTCCCGGCTTGATGTCACGATGCACGATCTGGGCCTCGTGTGCGCATGCGAGGGCTTCGGCGATCTGCTGGGCGATATGGAGGGCGCGCTTCCACGGAAGGCGCTTGCGGCGCCTCATAATGGTGCTGAGTGATTGGCCTTCGATGTATTCCATGGAGATGAACGGAATGCGGCCGACTGAACCTACGGCGTATATATGGACGATGTTGGGATGGTTTAGGCTCGCGAAAGCCTCGGCCTCGCGCTGGAAGCGTGCGCAGATTTGGCGGCTGGAGCGCAGGTCGTCTTTGAGAACTTTTAGGGCGACGATACGCCCCAGGGCCATGTCGTGCGCCCGATAGACGATGCCCATACCGCCGTGGCCGATCGTCTCGATGATTTCATAGTCGCCGAACATGGCATCGGCCCTAACCGTGTTCTCCTTTCTAGCCATGCAGTCTATCTCTCCCCGTGCCCTTAGTTACATTGCCTCGCCGACTGTTCCGGTTCCCATACCGAGTTTCGCGAACTCGATCAGAAGCAGGTTGGGGACGTTAAGGCCGCTGGCGACGACGGCAGCCCATGCGCCGTCCCGTGAAACGGCATAGTCGCCCGATACGCCCCCGTTGATGTGGGTTATTTGCGTCTTGGTATAGGGGGCAGCAACGAGGGCGGCATAAAGCTGATGCGGTCTCATGGGCCCGTCGCGATCGGAAGGTTTCGCTTCGTCTTCCGCTACGAGCATGAAAAAACGCCCCGATGGGTCCCAAGCTTCGCGAGAAAGCGTTCCGGGGCCGAAGCGCGCCTCCACCTCGCCGTTGCGGGCGTCGAGCAGACTGACCTCGGGCAAGCCGGTGGTTTCGTTGCGCATTACGACGGCTACGCGCTGTCCGTCGGGACTGAATGCGAAGTTCTCGCTGATGATTCCACCGGTGAGCCGGTGCCCATTGCGCTCTAAGCCGTTGGCCGTGAGCAGCCACAACTCGAACTCGTCGCCGTAGGCGCGGCGGAGGTAGGCGATCTTAGATCCCTTAGGGGTGTATTGAAGGCTCTCCGGAACGATGTCAGCGCCTATGGTCGTGCGGCTCTCTCCGACGCGATGGAGTGGCCTCGTGCGGACATCGCGCTCGACAATATAGCCGTAGCCCATTTCTTCGTCGTAAAGCATCATGCAAAGGGTGTGGCCATCGGGGCTGAGGACCACTTGCGCCGTGGGCCCGGGGTCCCATTGGGAGTCCGAGGGCCCTATCCACTGCTCCTCGGAAGCGCGAAAGAGGATGCCGAGCTCCGGCATAGCGGAGTCCCAGCGCTGAGCCAATGTTATGATCGGCCTGGGCATGCTTCCGCGGGCGTGGACGAGAAATGAGTCGGCTAGGGGCGCGCCCTGAGGCATTGAGGGTATTTCGAAGCTGAAAGATCCGGCGGATTGAGGTGCGAACACCGTCCTTGCATCCGTGGCGTTCCCGGGCGGATGGAGGCTCAACACTTCTTCGCCGATGGGGTCCACTGCAAGGAGTCCTGTGAGATCTTGCGCAAGGCCGCCCGGCGTTCCGTGGACTTTAAGCAGGACGACGGGTTTGTCGCCGACCCAGCTCACACGGCCCAGCTCGAAGCCGTCTGCAAAGACATATAGGCGCTTTAGGCCTGGGCCGAGGGGCTCAAAGGATGTCAGCTCCATTGTAGGCGCGCGACCGGAACGATTCGCGCGGGCAATCTGGCTCATTAGAGGGCCTAAGGCGAATGCAGCAAGCGCCAGCATCCCGATCGCAATGGCTTGGATCGCCCTTCGACGCGGAAAGATCGACCCCCGGCCGGATTTCTTTTTCGCTAGATTGGATTCGTTCTTGGCCGATCTGGCGCCGGACAATTTGAGACCGCTAAAGGGACGCGTTTCCGTTTCTTCTTTCAGGAACGCCGTCAAGGATTGGGAGATGGCTGATTCGCCACCTCGCTGCTTCAATAATCGGTGAATGAGCCCGTAGACGACTTTTGCGTTGGCGGGGCGCGCCTCGGGGTCTTTTTCGATCAGATAGGCTACGAGCCGTGCGACATCGTCAGGGATCGAGGGGTCCTGTCTATTCAACCGCGCCGGCTCGTCTTCACAGATGCTCTTGATCAACGCCATGGACGATTCCCCTCGAAAGGGCATCTCTCCCGATATCATCGAATAGAGTGTCACGCCGAGAGCGAAGAGATCGCTTGATGGCCCGGCTTCCTTGCCCGTGACCTGCTCGGGTGACATATATTGCGGGGTCCCGACTACTTTCGAGTCCGAAGGGCCTGAGGATTCATCGGATTGAATGCTTGCGATTCCGAAATCCGTTAAGCGCACACTGCCCTTGCGGTCAAGCATGATGTTGGAAGGCTTTATGTCTCGATGCACGACCCCCGCCCGATGAGCGGAATCCAGCGCTTGCGCGAGCTTAGCCCCGATGTGCAGCGCAACTTTCCAGGAGATCTTCCCCTTGCGCTTCAAAAAGCGGTCGAGCGGTTCACCATCGACAAATTCCATGGCGATGTAGGGTGTGCCGGCCTCGGTGCCTGCAGAGTAAATGCGCACGATGCCGGGATGTTTCAAAGGAGCGGCGGCCTGCGCTTCGAGGTGAAACTGCTCGACCACCGAAGGCGTTCGGGCGAGACTGCCCAGGAGAACTTTGAGCGCGACGAGGCGGTTGAGCTTGGTGTCTCGGGCGAGATACACGGCCCCCATGGCGCCACGCCCGATCAGGGCCTCGACCTCATACTCACCCAGCCTGGCGCCGATGAGCGAACCGTGGCCGCCGACAAAAGCTACCATCTATTGATGTCCCTAAAGACCAATCCACAATATATTGTGGCAATAATAGCCTAACAAATCAGGTACGGCCAGTCAAAGTGCTCCTATTTGTTTCAATTTTAACATTTTTCGCCATCTTGAAACCACTTTTGCAGCTTTAGGACACATCGCTCGGGTTTCGGCTCAAGGCATGGGCTGAAACCCATCCTATGTTTACTGGAGGATGAGATTGCCACGGTCGCTTCGGCTCCCTCGCAATGACAGGGGGTGGGCATGACGCGAGAAGGGCGGGGACAAGGGCGCGGGCTCCCGACTCTTCGCCGTCGGTGTGCGAGCCTTTCTCGTCCTCGCCGCGGAGGTTCGTAGGATGGGCTTTAGCCCATGCTGGCATCTAAGGCAGCTTCCGGGCGCCACACTCGAAACTCCGCCCCTGTGCGGGAATGACGTGGGATGCGACGATCTGTGGAAGTTTGGGTGGGTTGTGAAGCTGCATGGGCTGAAGCCCATCCAAGCAGTTTGTCGGACTTCGGGGTACGCATTGCTGTAAGTCCTTATGTATCAATGCTCTATTTTTCTACATAAACATCTCGTGGAGCTGAAAACAAACGACTTATGAAGAAAGTCCGACAGACTGCTTGGCCCTACTTAATCTTGGTGAGCGGCCCTCTGGATCCCCTTGCAAAGGACGTATTGGGCGGGGAAGGGCGGCTCGTCGATGTGGACGGCCCAAACCTTAAAGTCGCCCTTCTTGCCGGCGGAGATTGCGTAGCGGCCGTCGCGGCTGAGAGCGGCGGGGGCATGCCCTTGAAGGCTGCGAAGGCATTGGCCGCTCTGGATGTCCCAGACTTTGATGGTACCCATGCCGGTTGCTGAAAGGGCGTATTGCCCGCTCTCGTTCAGGCACACGGTGAAGATTTCGGCGCGATGTCCGCGGATGCTCCGAATGAGCGCTCCGGTTTCGAGGCTCCAAAGTTGAAGGTGCATATCGCTGGCGGAGAGCATGCGGCTGCCGTCGTGATTGACACAGACGGAAGTGACCCTGCTGTTGTTGCCTTCGAATGTGCGCAGGCATTTCCCGGTCCATAGATCCCATTGCTTGAGTGTGCAGTCGGTGCTCGCGGAAAAAACGTAGTTTCCGCAGCGTGTAATCGCAACCGCATTGACACTGCCACGGTGTCCCATGAAAATCCGTAGCCGCTTCCCGTCGTTCAGGTCCCATAGCATGAGTGTGCCGTCTTCGCTGCCCGAAAGGGCATGTTTGGCGTTGGGGGTCAGGGCGGCAGCGCGCACGGGCCCTCGATGTCCGGAGAGCGTGAGCAGGCATTTGGCGCTGACGGGGTCCCAGACCCGCAGCGTTTTGTCGGCGCTGGCGGAAAGCGCGAGGCGTTCCTCTTCGCTCAAAGACACGGCATGGACGCGCGCGGTATGGCCGTCGAGGACTGCGGTGCACTTTTGGGACGCCACTTCCCAGATTCGAATCTGGCCGTCGTTCCCGCCGGTAAGGGCGTGCCATCCGTCGAATGAGAGGGAGACGGCGGAGACCTTGGTCGATTCAGGTTTGAACTCCCAGGTAAGCTTTCTGTCGCGGCCCAAGCTGTTCTGCGCCATTGCGAGGCCGTAGGCGACTTCGCGGCGGTTGGCCGCGTCTTGTGGAATGCCCTCGATGAGCTTGAGGGCGGTTGCGGCGTCGCCGCGCTCTATCAGCACGCGGCCAAGCAGGTACGCGGGCAGCCATGCATTGGGCTTGTCCTCGCGTAGGCGAGACATGACCTCGAGCATCTCGGCGTCGGTGATGCGGCCGGCCTTCCAGTGGTGTAAATTCTGGTTGTAAATGGCTTCGATGAAATCGGGTTGCGTCTCGATGACTTCGGCCCATAGTTGGCCGGCCTCATCGGACTTGCCAAGGTCGAGCATCGAAACGGCGCGGTTATTCAAAATGTCCAAGGTAGGATCGCTCAAATCCGCTTCGGGACGCGGATAGGATTTTCCGGTCTCCTCGGCGTAAATATCTTGCAGCTCGAGTGCGATATCGTGCATGCCGTCAGGCCGCATGGCCGGTTCCTCTTCGAAGCACTTGTAGAGGAGGGCTTCGAAGCCTTTGGGCATGCGCGGGATGATGTCGTAGCGCGAGCCATGGGTGAGCAGATTGTCCAGCACCTTGCGCGCGTCGCGGCCGTGTTTCCAGTAGATGTCGCCGGCAAACATCTCGACCATGGAGAGGCCCCAACTCCAGATGTCGGTCTTGAATGTCACCTCGCCATAGCGCTTCTCATCGTCCGAACGGTAAGTCGGAGTTCCGCCGCTGAGCCCTTTCATCTTGAGCGTGTCCGCGCCACTGCCGCGGCTGGAACCGTCCGAGCGCGACGACCCTTTCGAGCCGTCTTCGTAGACCCACACTTTCGCGAGACCGAAGTCGGTGACCTTGCACTCGTTCTCCTCGCCTATGAGCAGGTTGCCTGGCTTTACGTCCTGGTGCACGACGCCCTCGCCGTGTGCGTGGTGTAGGCCCCGGCAAAACTGAATCGCAACGTCGAGCATCCGCTTCATCGCGCCGTCGTGGCCGCCTGCATAGAGTGTCTTATGCTCGATCATGTGGCCGAGATCGAGCCCCTTGACGAATTCGACGAATACGCGCGGGACGCCTGCGAGGCGCCGGACGTAGTAGCATTGGACGATATTGGGATGGGGGGAGAGATTAATCCAGATCTCGCACTCGTGCTCAAACTGGTCGAGCCATTCGGCGTCGCCGAGAAGCCTCGGCGCGGGGCATTTCACCGCGAGATGCATGCCCCAGCCGCGGTGGTAGACCTTGTACACGACGCCCATTCCGCCTTCGCCCAGCGTGTCGCGCACTTCATAGAGTCCCATGAGCAGGTCGCCTTTCTGCCAATGGACGGGGACCTCGTCCTCTTTGAAGACACGCGCCACCTCTCGATCGGCCGCGCTGACGGCCGGGTCGACATTGTCGTAGGTGACATAGATGGGAAACCGGCACTTTGTGCACCGGCACATTCGGCCAAAGTGCTTCATCCGCACGCGCATCTTGTTGCCGCACCGGCAGGTGACGCTATATCTCTGGTGCGTCTCCTTGACTGCGGATTCGGGCATCCATAGGTCGTCCATCAGCACACCCTGCAATTTACCAAGGTCGTCTGCGATGTCTTTCTGCTTCATGGGAAGGTATGTCAGTGTCAACGCTTCGCATTACGCCGACGGCCTTCCAGGGCAAAGTATACACCCATACCCGCAAGCGCCCCGCGGCTAACCCGCCCAACGGAACCATCGCAATCCGTCATGATCCATCGGTAGCTGGATTCTTTCTTCGTGCTCTTCGTGACTTCGTGGTGAAGAATCTTCCTTGCCGGTGGACGAAGTGCGCTCAGGATTGCTCCGTGGATTCGGCCGCATCTCCTTGGGGTATCTAGAAGCTGACGGGCGGAGGGATAAGGACATCCTTGTCCAAGAATTCATCGAGGATTCCGCCGGCCTCGCTCAGGCCTTTCGCCAAGGCATCCTTGGACGCAAATGCGGGCGCGCTCGGGGCGCCGTCCGCCGCCTGCACATACAGCGTCTGCGTCGGGAAGGCGAATTCGACACCAAGCCGGGAGGCCAATCGGATGACGTCCAGTATCAGGCGATGCCGCTCGCGCAGTTCGATCGCATAGTCGGCATTCTCGAAAAAACAATAGAGGAGGATATTGAGCGAGGAATCGCCGAAGGAATTGAGATAAACGTGGTAAGTGTCCTTGCGCGTGAAGGGATGCTTTCGGATGAATTCCCGGATTCCCTCGCAAAACGCGTCGATTTTCTCCGGCGGTGTGTTGTAGGCGATGCCGATTTCCGTCTTGAATCGACGGTATTGCCGAGCACCGAAATTATCGATCGCGGTATTCGTAAGCTCGGAGTTGGGAATGGTGACGACCGAATTGTAGAAGGTGCGCACGCGCGTGCTGCGCATCCCAACCGACTCGATGCTACCGTCCACATCGCCGATTTGAACCGAATCCCCGATTCGAAACGGTCGATCGAAGAGGAGGGTAAGCGAGCCGAATAAGTTCCCGATCGTGTCCTTTGCTGCCAGGGCAAAGGCGAGGCCGCCGATTCCAAGCCCGGCCAGGAGCTTGGTGGTATCATTACCGGCCATTTGGATCACGAATATGATCCCGACCGCAACGACAAAGACTTTAAGAGAGCGAACGATTAGGGGCACGACCATATCGTCGTACTTATTCTCGGTCTTCAACGCGAGGGCGGCGACATAGGTCCCGAGGATATCGACGAGGCGGTAAATGGCCCAGACCGCGGCCGCGGCGGAGAGAGTGGCGACACCCGTCTTCATCTTCGACAGGACGTCACTGTCGAGTCCCAGTGGCCGCATCGCGATCCACCACACCCAGGCCATAATGGCGATGCGGATCGGGCGTACGAAGCCGATTTCAAGCTTGGTGTCGAGCTGGAAATCCTCGCGGCGGAAGAACCTTCGAACGAGAATGAGCAGGAAGAAGGCCGCGATGCGGCTTACGATCATGCCGAGGAGGACGATTACGAGCAGGCCCAGCCACTGCCAGTTCTCGAGCAGGAGATCCTCGCGGACGAGGAAGGGGTAGTTGCCGGCGATCCAGTCCCGTAGCTCCTGCCTGAAGACGCGGGGCACTTCCTCGACAACGCCGGAGACGGTCTCCCTGTCTCTGTAGATATCGTCCCAAAGCGGCTGGAGGCTTTCGAGCGTAACCTGACTAAACTTGAAGATCGTAGTCTCGGCGCCTTCTTCGCCGACTGATACCGGGGCAATTTCGATCTTGCGCCGAGGGTCGTTCGGATCGCGCAGGTGAATGTATGTCGTGGCGTCCGTCTCGTCGGGGATCTCCTGCAGGACAACTATTCTGTCGCGATCGAGGATCTTTTTGAGAAGGATGGCCATGTCCTCGCCTCGAGCCTCGCGGACATTTTCAGGCACATCGCTCAGGTCGAAGGTGTCGATAGCGTTTTCACGGCCACCGGAATCCCAGGCGTCGGGCACGGTCAGGGCGTCGAGGAAAGTCTGCATCGTGCGGCGCGGCGTGGCGAGACGCGGGTCGGCCGAGGCATCTATTTCCTCGGCTTTTTCTTCAGCTGCTTCCTCAGCGACTACCTGAAGCTCTTCGGCTTTTTCCTCGAACTGCCTTTGACTGAAGGTCCAGAGACTATCCTCGCCTTCGTCATCGTTGTGATGGATGATGACCGTGTTCTCTTCGTTCTCGGGGTCGAGTTGAACGGCCTCATCCGTGCCTTCGGGATCGTCGGATATCGAATCGACGTCGATGGTGAAAGCGTTGA
>JASJYE010000448.1 GCA_030123645.1 Candidatus Hydrogenedentota bacterium
TTCCTTAAGATACCGGCTTGCCGCCGCAAGTGATCCTCGACTTGCGCCCGCCGGAACGGCGGATACAAAGGAACGGGGATGCCGCCGGCAAATAGCACGCCGAAAAAGGCCTCGAAGAACGCGGCCTCCGTGGGCAACATGATGGCGACGCGCGCGCCGGGCGCCAGCCCACGCTCGATAAGGCCGGCTGCTATGACGTGGCTCTCGCGATCAAGCTCGGCATAGGTGATCGTCTGTTCGTCGTCTTCGCTGCGCCAAAGAAACACGTGTGGACGGTCGCCATGCAAGCGCACATGATAAGCTAGAACCTCGATAAGGGTCTTAGCGGTGAAGGGCGCAACCACCTCAGGCAGCTCCATCGGCGCGGCCGGCAGCGCTTCGATTACTGCAGCACCGTCCGGAGCTGCCGCAAGAAGCGCCTGCAGAAGATCACGCGGCGTGTTCGCATCGGCGAGCAACTGATCGGGCAGACGAACCTTGAATGTCCGATCGATGCGCAGCACCAGCTCAACGCGGCCCAGACTGTCGAGTCCCAGGTCCCGGTCGAGGTCGCTGTCGAGGGTCACCGCGACCCTGCGTTGCATGTGGGGATGGAGCTCCCAAACCAGGTCCCTCACGAGGCGGTTGAACCGTGCAGCGACCTCGGGGCTGGTTTTCTCCTGACCGGTACCGACCGAATGTTGCGGTGCGTCGATCATTGGCCTGCTCCATGAAGCGGTACCAGTCTCTAAGTTAGAATCCGGCGCTCATTTGCCAACGTCTGAACTGGCTGAAGCGGAGCGTAAACCAGGATAAAGGCTGGCGGCAAGATCG
The DNA here is from genome assembly GCA_030123645.1 of Candidatus Hydrogenedentota bacterium. Taxonomy (GTDB): domain Bacteria; phylum Hydrogenedentota; class Hydrogenedentia; order Hydrogenedentales; genus JASJYE01. Next base: position 814 of record JASJYE010000448.1, read on the forward strand.
TTTCCGAAGCTGGCGGGCGATATCCAACTGAAGTGCGATGATTTCCGCTTTGGGTCCTGGCTGCGTGAAAACGCGATCGAGGCCAGAGGGAATAGAATGACATTTCCTCTGTCGGACCGCTTCATTTCAGATGTTCCACCAAGTGGTCCCTGAAGCCGACCCGGAGCAATCCGATTCTACGAACAAGATTTGCCGAAGGGTTTTCACGCAGCCAGGGTCAAAAGCAGATGGGGTGGATGGCTCCTGCTCCACCGGCGTCGATGCGCCATAATGCAGTTGTCATAAGACTGCTAACGAGAGGAGCCACCCCCATGCAGGTTACCACCATCGGTCTGGATCTGGCCAAGAACATCTTTCAAGCTCATGGCATTGCAAGCGATGGGACTGTCGCTTTCAATCGCGCACTGAGACGCGGCCAGGTTCTCCCGTTCTTCGCGAAGCTTGCGCCTTGCCTCGTCGGTATGGAAGCGTGCGGCACGAGCCACTACTGGGCTCGAGAGCTGAGCAAGCTGGGCCACGAGGTGCGGCTGATGCCGCCGATCTACGTTAAGCCCTATGTGAAACGTGGAAAGACCGACGCTGCCGATGCTGCGGCGATCTGCGAGGCGGTGACCCGCCCGACGATGCGCTTCGTCGCGATCAAGACGCCCGACCAACAGGCGCTCCTCAGCCAGCATCGCGCGCGGCAGCTTATGATCGGTCAGCGCACCCAGCTTTCGAACATGATCCGGGGACTGATCGGTGAGTTCGGCTGCATTGTTGCCAAAGGGCTGAACCACATCACCGCGTTTGCCGAAGCGTTGCAGAGCGGCGAGGGACCGTCCCTGCTGGCCACGGCCCAGGATGTTATCGTCTCTTTGTGCGAGCAGCTTCTGGCACTCCATCAGAGGATCCGGATGCTGGAGAAGAAGATCTTCGCAGCGTCCCGCAAGGACGCGCGCGTCAGGCTGCTCGAGACAATCCCCGGCATCGGGCCGGTTACGGCCTCGGCGATTGTCGCGACGGTTGGAACACCCGATCAGTTCAGGACCGGGCGCGAGTTTGCCGCCTGGCTGGGCCTCACGCCGCTCAATCGATCGAGCGGGGGCAAGGAACGCCTCGGCAGGATATCGAAAATGGGCGACCGGTATCTGCGTCGGTTGCTCGTCGCCGGCATGACATCCAGAGTGCGCGCGGCGCGCGCACGTCCTGATCGTGTCGAGCCTTGGCTTGCCTCGTTGCTTGAGCGCAAGCCGGTGCGTCTTGCGACCGTCGCTATGGCGAACAAAGCCGCGCGTATCGTTTGGGCCGTGCTCACAAGAAACGAACCCTACAAACAACCCGTTGCCGCATAGCCGGCATTCGAAGAAAAGGAAACACAAGCTTGCAAGGACGATGAGACGTGATGGCAATCCGGGTCAGACCGGGGATCGAGCAAACCCGCCCAATGTCGAGGACGCCCAATGTCCGCAAAGCAGAATGGGACTTGATCCGCGGAAACCATCAGGGCCAGCGGCAACTGCGCTGCATCAAACAGGCCGGACACAAGACTGCTCCTGACCTCATGTCAAAACTACAAAAAATCCTTGCAATGCAGGAGCCATCCACACA
>JASJYE010000449.1 GCA_030123645.1 Candidatus Hydrogenedentota bacterium
CAAGAATCTTGTTCATCATGTAAATCCTGTCAAAAAAAGCGTTCTTAACAGGAGCGAAGCGACGTGGCAATCTCTTCCACCCATCGCCTAGACCCGACCAAGAATATCTACTCTTGGCGTTTTAACGGTTCAAAAAGAATTACGTCAATCTTGTTAATCCCGTCAAAAAAAGCGTCTGAGTGAGGAGTGCAAAATTATGATTGACTTCACAACACACTATCTTCGTGGTGAAAAAATGGGAAACTGATACAAGGCCTACAACTCTGACACACCGCTACGTGTATTTGGCGTCCGGGTGGAACGAGACGAGGGCCGCTGTACACCCGGTGGGTGAGAACTCACCGGCCTCGGTGACGACTGTGCCGATCCTCTCCCCTGCTTCCAAGAGATTGTAGAGATCGAGATTGTGGGCCGTGTCGGTAATCGCCGGATATCCCGGAGACCAACGGATCCCGATGGATGTGCCTGCAAATCCCAGGCGCTCCCGAATTTTACCGTGGATGAAGGCGGCCATATCCTCTGCGATACGGTCTGAAAGGCCCTGCAGAAACAACGCGGATTCCGAATCGCCGGCCTCCTTGAATTTCGCCAACTGTTCGTCGACCTGTCTGCCCGTCGATGAGATCTGCAGGCCGAGCGCGTCCAGCCGCCCTGAGTCTTTCGGCAAAAAATACTGTGCCCCGCAGACGGTATCTTCCCGGCCCGCACCGATGACGAGATCGAATTGGAATCGGCACAATTCGCGGCCGGGATCGTCTTGATCGAGCACAACGACCTCTTTCCCATCCGAGTAACATGGGAACACGGCCATCACGCCCTGCGGCAAGAGCCATCCTTCACGGTCTGCCCGGCCGGTCCATTCGAGAAAGAGGCCTTCCAGTTCCTCGTCCGTCGTGCCCTGCTTGACTTGCTTCGATTTTCCGCCAAATTTCCAATTGAGCGAGTACAGGTTGCGCTTATTTATGTACGCGCGAAAATCGGTGAGCCGGTACGTGACGGTTTCCGGCGCGAACCATGGCCGCTCGGGCAGCGTGTACGCGTCGAAGTTAACGACACGCCGCGGCAGTGTCCGCAACAGCTCTTCGTCTTCCTGGGCACGGCGTTGCGCCCGCTCGTAGCGTCCGATCAGCTTTTCTTGGTTCCGCTCGAGCAGTGCGGATGGATCGCGTGCGCCCAGGAGTTCGTTCATCGTGTTCACGCCGTCCATGGCGGTCGGGCAATAGAACACGTTCTTGCGCATGTGGCTCACGTCCTCGTCGCCGGCCAGGGCGACATAGGCGGCGTGGCGATCGCTGACCGGCGCGCCGCCAATGAGCACGCAGGTATCCTCCAGGCCCTGTTCCAGCATCATCTTCGATACCGTAATCATGTGATTGGACGTCTGCACGAGTAGGGCCGACATGCCGATCGCGTCCGCGCCGTATTCTTTCGCGGCGTCGATGTATTCCTGCAAGGGCGTCATTACGCCGAGGTCGATGACGCGATACCCGTAGTTCTCAAACAGGGTTTTGGCAAGGTCTTTTCCGATCGAATGCACGTCTTGATATACGGTCCCGAGTACGATGGCGCCCTTGTACTGGATGCCCTCGTGTATGGCGGCGCCGGACTGCACATTCATGTATTCCTCGAGAAAGCCCATGACTTGCTTCATGACGTCGGCGGATTTGAGCAGGTGGGGCAGGGAAACCTCGCCCCGGCCGAAGCCGTCGCCCAGACGCTGCATCGCTTTCATCAGGTAGTCGTTGATGAAGTCGAGCGGCTCATGCGTCTTAATCGCTTCGGCGGCCTGCAAAACAATTCTGTCGGAATAGGCGTAGTCGTGCCCATTGAGCCGGAGTGCAGCGTTCTCGCGCTCCTTGAACCCGTCAAAGATCTTCTCGCATATGGCCTCCTCGACAGGCAGGTCGTCGTAGGACGTGCGCCGTTGGACCACGATCCCTTTCTTCGCATCGGCGATGTCTTCCAGCTCCTCGAAGGCGTCCATGTCGCGTTTGAGGATCGCGCGCAATGCAAGGTCGTAGTCGTGCGGGTCGAGGTCCTCGACAAACACGTAATGGTTCGGATTGATGATGGCGGCATCAAGGCCCCGCTTGCGCGCCTCATCGAGCCAGACCGAGGTCAAGACTTTGCGCATATAGGGTTTCTTCGCGAGGCCGTTTGTGAGGTTTCCGATCCCGCAAATGGTCCAGAGATCCGGGTGGATGGCCTTAATCAGTGGAATGGCCTCGAGCGATTCGAGCGCAAAGTTCGTCGAAGGATCGGCCTCGGCGCCCAATGGGAACACGTTCATGTCGATAAAAATCTGTCCCGGATGGACGCCGAACCGGGCCGCAGACTCGACGATCTCCCTGGCGAGCGCGACTTTGCCCTCGCGCGTCGCGGCGGGACCTTTCGGCCCCG
>JASJYE010000090.1 GCA_030123645.1 Candidatus Hydrogenedentota bacterium
TAAGACCTGGTCGGACAGCCACTTCGCGAACGTCAATCAAAATCGGAACCTCACCATCGTACACGTAGGTGTACACAGTGTAGTTTCCGGCTGCTTGCTCGAAGACGGCATGCCCCTTAGGCAATGAAACCTCACGTGAAGGCGTAGCCTCTGAATCATACAGAACCATGTCACTACGCAGAGGCTTACCTAAGATGTTCGCAACGGAAATCTCGATAGTACCGGGCCTGTTTTGCGCCAGGGATTCGGGATACGCGGAGCCCTGTATTCCCTTAAACTGCAGGGCCAGCTCCTCCGGGACCTCGTTAGGCACCGAGACCTGTTGACCAGCGCCCGCCGAAATCGCGTAAACTGATATTAGTAAAAAGATCTCGTATCGAATAAGGGAAATTTTTTCTTGTCGCATAGCGTTTTAGATCTCAAAGACTTGTGGATCGTGTAGGCAGTAAACTGTATAATGCTGTCACATTTGATAGAGTACAGCAACCGTGACCGTATTCTTCAAAACAATCACTGGCAGTTATGAGAGGCCTTGGTAGGCATGCTCATAGACCGCCCCTTAAGTACCGGGGTTTATTTTAGCACGAATCTGTTGAAGGCAAAAAATAGTCCTGCTAAGGGGCACATAACAAAGGAAGGATAATCATGTTATCAAGTATCGACATCCACAGCAGCGTAGCGGTCTACGTCCAGATCGAGAATCACATCCAATTCGCGATCGCCTCGGGAAAGCTAAAACCGGGAGACCAGCTCCCCTCCGTGCGCGAATTGTCCGAGCGTCTCGGAGTCAATCCTAACACAGTGGCGAAGGCCTATCGCGACCTCGAGGTGATGGGGCTTCTATACACCCGGCGCGGCATGGGAGTGTTTATTAACAAGGGCATCGAGGCCAAATGCCGTGAAGAATGCCGACGCCGAATTATCATGCGTCTTCATGAGGTCGTGGCCGAATCCAAGGCGGCCGGCCTTACGAAAAAGGACATAACCGAGATAATCGACAAGAGCATCGCCACCGATTCGAGCCCCTACGGAGAAACCCCTGTCCAGGTTCTCGCTCTGGCCAAGAAAAAGCGCTCGAAATAGCAACAAGCCGAATTATCAATCTGTAAACAAAGGACCCGCCGGGGTGTATACTCCCTCCGGTGGGCACTTTCTTTCTAAGCACTGCATTGTAAAGGGCTTATCTTGAGACCCAGATAGCCCCCCCCCTCCTGGAGCCAAAAAAGTGACAAAATTCGTCTCTAACAGGGGGTTAAACTGTTGACATTTATTCTGTTTTGGCGTACAGTACCAAAGGGAGAGTATAAACTCTTCACACCAGCGGGCTGCAACCTGGGCGAAGAAGAAGACCCGCCGCTACTGTTCCGCGCCTTGTGTTCTTCTTGGCGCGCCGAATCCCAGCGGCCAGGCGCATTCATTAAGACCGCAGCGACGCAAATCAGCGCAGGGCTGCGCAGGCCTACGACTACGACAAAGCCCTTAGCGCTGGAGTTGGTTTAAAGGCACAGGTTCAAAACAAATGGTGAGAACGGAAGAATCATCGCGAAAGAGTCGGACCGTGAGCCCTGTGCGCACCGCTTCGCGCGGTGAGGACTCGACGCCTCACGGCGCTAAAGTCAAACGAGGCCAGCTTAGCGCGGTACAGAAGGGACGGTATGGCACCGGCCCCGCGCCATATGGTTATCGCCGCGGACTTAACGGCGAGCGCCCACTTGAAGTGGACGATCGAGAAGCGGAAGTCGTGCGCACTATATTCCGCGAGTACCTTCGTACGCGGAGCACCGGTAAGGTCGTGCAATATCTCCACTCCAAGAATATCATGACCCGAAAAAATAACAAGTGGTCGCGTCAGGCAATTGCGATTATCCTGTCGAACCGCACATACCGGGGCCGCGTAAGCTATGGCGACGTCGAGACGCAGGGCCTGCATGAGCCGATTATCGAGCCGGCACTCTTCTACAAAGCCAATTCCCTCAAGGAACGTAAACGGCGTAACGTCTCGAAGAGCGGGAAAAAGAGTGCCGCCCTTCGCAGCAAGAAACGCGCTTAATCCTCGAGCCCCGCTCCGTTCTGGAAGATCTCCTGCATGTCCTGTAAGCTAGTGTGCGATCCGTCGCGTACCGATGCCAACCCTATGAGGAGCCGGACATGTCAGATAGCATGCGAATCGCACTGATCGGACAAGCCGCCTTCGGCGAGAGCGTCTTGAACGCGCTGATAGAAAACTCAGCGGAAGTCGGCGGCGTCTTTTGTCCACCCGACCAAGAGGGCAGACCTCCCGATCCGATAAAGACGGCAGCGGAAGGCCACGGCGTCCCCGTCCACCAATTCAAGCGACTGAGGGACGCGGAAGCAATCCAAGCGTTTCAGAGACTCGATGCGGACCTTGGCGTCATGGCCTTCGTGACAGATATCGTTCCGGAGGACATGCTGCAGGCGCCATCGCGCGGAACAATCCAATACCATCCTTCTCTCCTGCCGAAACATCGCGGACCAAGCAGTATCAACTGGCCGATCATTCAGGGCGAGAGGGAAACGGGACTGAGCATTTTCTGGCCCGACGCCAACTTGGACACGGGGCCAATCCTGCTGCAAAAGCGCACCGAGATCGGGCCCGACGATACAATGGGAAAGGTCTATTTCGATACCTTGTTTCCGCTTGGCGTCGAGGCGATGATCGAGTCCGTGGAGATGGTTAGGAACGGCACGGCGCCACGGCTGCAGCAGGATGAATCGCAGGCAAGCTACGAAGGGTGGTGCAGGGCGGAGCATTGCATCGTGGATTGGGGAAAGCCCATTGCGGAAACCTACAACCTCATCCGGGGAGGGGACCCGAGCCCGGGCGCGGGCACGACGCATTCAGGCGAGACTCTCCAGCTCTACAGCGCGTCAAAATCAGAAGAGAATACGGGCGCGGATCCAGGCGTGGTTGTCGAAGTCGCGGACGAGGGTGTGCGCGTGGCGGCGCCAGGCGGGAGCCTGCTAATCGGGCGCCTAAGGCCTCAGGGCGGGGGGAAGGTCGCAGCGCACGACTGGGCGGCCTCTGCCGGCGTGAGCGCCGGCGATCGTTTCGGGACCTAAGCGCCCAGCTCGTTACCCGTCCAGCCGCTCCGGCGATTCCTCCTCTTCTTCTTCAAAGCCGCCTTCTTCGTGGGGATACGTGTCGTAGCGGCCGTTCTCTTCGTCGAGATCTTCCGTCGAAGAAGTCTTCCGCTCTTCGAAATCGACTCCGCCTCCATCGGCACCGTAGATCTCCACGGCGCTGGGGTCGGGCTCCGGGTTGATGGCGTCATCTTCATCGTCCTTGTCGTCGCCGACGAGCGAGTCGATGTACTTTTCCGGATCGATCTTCGAGAGGTCATCGAGTTCTTTTTTCATGGGCTTTATCTCTTTGGCGATCTCGCGCTGAATTTCGCTTCCGTAGCTCCGAATGTCCCGAACCAGGCGTGCGGCCATTTTCGCGAATTCGGGGAACTTTTCGGGGCCGAGCACCATGAGGGCTATGCCTGCAATGATGATGATTTCGAATATGCCGATGCTTCCGAACATGGTAGTCTATGGATTCTTTCCTAGCGCATCAGGCGTCTGCCTGTGCCTTCTCTTTTCTGCGAACGACGACATATGAAACGAGAATGCTGAATTCATAGAGCAAGAGCATGGGCAGGGCCATGAGGAGCATCGTGAGGGGATCGGGCGGCGTCAAGAGGGCCCCGACGACGAACATCCCGACGATGGCGACGCGGCGATTGCGCTTGAGCGCCTCGGGCGTGAGCAGGCCCATGTACACGAGAACCAGGACGGCCATGGGAAACTGAAACACGAGCGCAAAAACCAAGACGAGTCGAAGAATAACGGAGAGGGTCTCGCTAAGACGAAATTGCGGATTAACGAACGGAAGCGTGAATTGCATGAGATATTGCAGGACGGTCGGAATGACCAAGAAGAAGGCCACGGCGGCCCCTGCTACGGAGAGTGCGGCGCAGCCGTAAAGGGCGAATTGGACAATTTTCTTCTCTCTAGGTTTCAGACCTGGAAACACGAAGGCGCATATTTGGTAAATAATAAACGGGAATGCAATAACGAGAGCGCCGTATGCCGAGAAACGCAGCTTCACGAAGAAGTTCTCGAACGGAGTCAGGGTTACCCATTCGACCTGCCTGGGTTCTTGTTCAGCCGATTCGGCCGTTTCCGCCAGGACGCCGTCGTCCGCCTCGGGGACCTCGGGGGCCACAGCGGTTTCGCCTGCTGGAGCAGAGGAATCCAAAAGCGGACTCGCGATGGCCTTAACGATATGATCTGAGAATGCGTAGCAGACAAAGAAGAATAAAATCAGCACAGCCATGCTATAGAGCATGCGGTTGCGCAGTTCACCGAGGTGGGCCGTAAACGTCATACGGGCATCACCGTTTCGAGAGGGCTCGTTTTCCTGTCGCTCTTCTTTAGGTTTAGTGCTGGTCGCCACGGGTAAAGATTCCTCGCCCGGCCACGGGCCTGCGACGCCATGGTGAAGCTGCCGCCAGCCGGTCCAGTTGTCCCGCTACGCATGAGATCCTAGCACAAGAATCGCGAGCGTTGCAGCCGACAAGGAGCATGCGGAAATGAGCCGCGGGGAAATAGGCCTATTTAGACAAGTTAAGGCCTAGAAATGGCTCTGCTGATCGCCGCTCTGCGAAGTCGTGGAGGTCGGCCCTGTACCTGTCTGCTGAACGCTTAAGCCCTCTGAAGACGCGGTTGCAGCCGGCGCATCGCCGGACTCTGAGATGGCGGATGCGGGTATGGACACAACCTCAGTTTCGTTGTCGCGGAATAGATGATCCGGCCTTTGATTGGGACCCGCCTGTATCCATTCCTTGAGGGCCTTCCCGGGACGGAAAGCAGCTACCCGCTTCTTCGAGATAGGGACCTCTTCGCCGGTCCGCGGGTTGCGGCCGATGCGGGCGTCGCGCTCTTTAACCTCGAAGACCCCGAAATTGCGTATCTCCAAGCGCTGGCCTTCGACGAGGGCATCGGTGATTGAATCAAGCGTCTCCTGGACAATGGTTGAGACCTCGTTCTGGGTCAGACCCAGCTTTGAGGCCACCGCAACAACCAACTCGCGTTTGGTCAAGCTACACTCCTTCCGATGCACTGCTCGTTAAGGCCCAAGAAACTAGAGACGGCCTCATAAATGATCTATATGGATTACCGTTCTATGATGCCGAACTGGCGAAACCCTTCCAGGAAATATTCTCTGACGGGCGGGACGACAACGGCAATGACCACAACGACGACAATCACTCCTAAGACCGTAAGTAACTTCTTGGTGCTCTCGGACACTCCCCCGCCGCCGCTCTTTACGGCCGAGCCCGTACCCACGGTGAATTCCAGAAAGATTTTCTCGCCGGCTTCCGCTCTTGCCTTCTTGTCCTCGATGGAGCCCAGGGTTTCATTAATCGATATAAACGCATGGTGCCACTCACCCTGAAGTTTCTTAACCGCAACTTCCGATTGCGAGTACACGCTCTCCAGGTTCGTCGCCCCGGCAACGATGCTCATGGTGTTGGCGTCAATCCCGTAATCGCTGCTAAGCTGATCCTTGAGCACGTTGTGCTCACGCGCCAACTTGCTTTTAATCTTCAGGAATTGATTCTCGAGTTGGGCCTTGTTGACGCCCGGACTCGGATATGCACTTAGGATCTGGTTAAAAAGGAGCCAGTCGTTCATGAACTCACGGCACATGTTCACGCGCCGTTCAAGCGTTTCAAGAACCTTGATTTGCTTCTTGTTAAGTTTCTTAGCCAAGGATGCGTCACTCCCAGTTCGGTAGAAACACGTCAGGAAGTTGGCGTAATGTAGCACACGCAATGGGCAATGTCAAACGCTCCCAGGCGCTTAAGTTCCTCGCAACGCACCCTTTACAAAGGAGGCAATGGCAATGCTCTCCTCCCCGCGCCACCCTCCACACACCTGCCGTCCCGCCTCTACGCATTCATGAAGTTGCGTATCAATGTCTTGCCACAGTCGGTGAGAATGCTCTCGGGATGGAATTGAAGGCCCCACACCCTGTGCTCGCGGTGCGCGACGCCCATGATCTCACCCTCATCCGTTTCAGCGATGATCTCAAGCACATCCGGACACGTTTCTCTCTCAATGATCAGCGAGTGATAGCGCGTGGCCTCGAAGGGCGATTCGACATCTTTGAATATCGGGTTGTCCACGTGCCGTATTCGGCTCACCTTGCCATGCATGATGGTCTTGGCCCCGACTATACGGCCCCCGTACACGGCCCCGATGCACTGGTGCCCGAGGCAGACGCCGAGAATCGGTAAGGCCGGGCCCAGGGCCTCGATGATCTGCCTCGAGTTTCCCGCTTCATTAGGCGTGCAGGGCCCCGGCGAAACGACAATTCGGTCCGGGCCAAGCGCGCGCACGCCTTCAGCATCAATCGCGTCGTTCCTGAGCACCTTAATGTCCGGCTCGAATTCCCCGAAGTACTGCACAAGGTTATAGGTAAACGAGTCGTAATTATCGATCATCAAGATCATGATTCAAGCCCCCTCTCCGCGAATGCGACGGCCTGGAACATGGCCTCGGCCTTGTTGCGCGTTTCCTCATATTCGCGCTCCGGGTCGCTGTCGAAGACAATTCCCGCGCCCGCCTGCAAGTAGGCGACGCCGTCTTTGACGACCATGGTGCGGATGAGGATGCAGGTGTCCATGTCGCCCGAGAACGATATATACCCCGCGCCGCCGCTGTAAGGCCCCCTGCGCACGTTCTCCAGCTCGTCGATGATCTCCATGGCCCGAATCTTAGGCGCCCCGCTCACCGTGCCCATGGGGAAGGTCGCCTTGAGCGCGTCGTAGGCGTCCGCGTCGTCCTTCAGCTCGCCTTCCACCTGGCTGACGATGTGCATCACGTGCGAGTAGCGCTCAATGGACTTAAGGTAGAGCGGGTGTACTGTCCCGATCTTGCTCACCCGGCCGATGTCGTTCCGGCCCAGATCCACCAGCATGATGTGCTCAGCGAGCTCCTTCTCGTCGGCCAAAAGCTCCCGCTCCAAGGCTTGGTCCTCCTCGGGGGTCTTTCCGCGCGGCCGCGTCCCCGCGATCGGGCGCACCATACAGCGCCGGCCCGAGACTTGTGTCATGACTTCCGGACTGGAACCCACCAGCGTGAACTCCGGGTATTGCATGAGTAACATGTAAGGGGAAGGGTTGACACAACGCAGAGCGCGATAGAGATTTGTCGGGCTGGTGTAGACGTCGCGCTCAAAACGTTGCGATACGACCACCTGAAAAACGTCCCCCGCCCGTATGTACTCCTTGGCCCTTTCGACCACGGCGCAAAATTCCTCCCGCGTAAAGTTCGAGCGGATAGACTCGTCAATTTCGCCCGAGTGAACACGCTCCTGCGCGACGACAAGCGGCTTTCTGAGTTGGGCCTCGAGGGCGTCGATCTTGCGGATCGCCTCATGGTAGGCGGCCTCGGGATCGCCGTCCAGATGCGCGTTCGAGACGATCTGCAGACGGTTTCGCACGTGGTCGAATATCAGCATCGTGTCCGTAATCAGAAAATAGGTGTCCGGCAATCCGAGCAGGTCCGGGTTATCGTCGGGCAACTTTTCCAAAAAGCGGACTTGGTCGTAGGAAACATAACCCACCGCGCCGCCGTAAAACGCCGGCAGCCCCTCCACTTCGACCGGCTCGTAGACGGACATGAGCCGCCGCAGCTCGCCCAGGGCGTCGTCGGACTCGAAGCTCTCGACCGCGCCGTCCCGGCGAATGGTGACCTGGTTCCCTCTTGACTTGAAAATTATGGAAGGGTTGGCGCCAAGGAAGGAATAGCGCCCGATGACGTCGGCCTGCTCGACGCTCTCGAGCAGGAAGGAATAGGGCTGGTTCTTCGCAATTTTCATGTACGCCGACACGGGCGTCTCGAGGTCGGCCATTATTTCCCGATACACGGGAACAAGCGCGTTGGGCCGCGCCAATTTCTTGAACTCTTCCAAGGTTGGATGATTCATCGTATATACCATTCGCCGGCCATAGGCCGATGCTGTCTATTCAGTTGCGACGCCATCTCCCGCCAAGACCAGGTTCGCCTCCTGGTCCACGATACGGTAGAAACAACTCGTCTCATTGGTGTGGCAGGTGGGCCCGGCGGGCTTACATTTCAATATCAGCGCATCAGCATCGCAATCCGTTCGAATTTCCTCAA
>JASJYE010000450.1 GCA_030123645.1 Candidatus Hydrogenedentota bacterium
CCTGGAGCCCGTAGGCCTGCTGGAGGACGTCGAGCTCCAGAGCACCGGTCTATTTTCTGCCATTTCGCCTTCGATCGTCAATGTCCCCGATACCGACGCGTACAATTTCATGCAAGCCATGGTCTCGCTGGCGGTCGGGCAACTCTCCCAGGTCATAGTCGGGCGTGACAGTCTTTACATCGGCGTGATCACGGAGATCTTTGAGCCCATCCAGCAAACCTTCGAAGAGGCCCGGGAGAAGGTCGAAGAAGACGCGACGAATCTGTACAAGAACGGTCCCGAACATTTCGGAAGAGTCGCGGATTATGTCAGTACGATTCAGGAAAGCGCGGAAAACATCGAGGCGATTCAGGAGTTGTTTCCAGAGCTCGATATCGAAATTAAAGAAACCGAGGAATTTAAACGCACCGACTTCCTCTTCGCCCAAGGGCTTCTCTTCGACACGCGGCAGGTGTTTCAACTCCTCCTGGATAAGGAGCCGGGGGATCTCGCCGGGCCGATTCGCGATCTCGGCCGCGTAACATATTTCGTCGAATTGGTCGAACGCATCTCACCGGATGAAATTGTCTGGGAATTCGAATGGGAAGACGAGCGCGCCCGGCTCGTTGACGTGTTCCAACCTCAAAGGCGCATCGCACGCCAGAGCGACTACCTCTTGTTTTTGACCGAGCAAGCCTCGATCAATGCGCTCATCCAAAAGGACTATTCGGCAATTTTCAGTCTGCTCGGCCTGGATAACACGGGAGCCGACGCCAACGCCGTTACTACTCCGCCACCTATGTAAGTTTTCCCACCGGTAGAGGATCTGCCAGAGCCGGAAGACACGCAAGAAGAAATCGTCCTCGATCTCGACGAAGAGGAACAGGAGGAATAGCGCACCGGCCGATCACCCGCGCGTGCGTTGTCCCTTTAAACCGGATAACTCAGCCGCGCCATCCAATATGTGCCGCCCTGCCGCCTCGATTTCGTCGATAAGTTTCTTCGCCGTCTCCAGGTCCGCCCACTCGTTCGTATAGGCATGGCCCTGCCCCAGCAAGGCGATTCGCAGGTCGCGCACGGCCGACCGGCGCGCGGACCACGCCAAGAACCGCGCCGCCACCGACAATCCAAAGAGCTCAACCGCTATTATAATCCCGAGAACGGTCGCGGCATGAAGAAAGAGTTCAGCGCTCCAAATTTCGCCGTTGAAATAATCCACGACTGTTTTGTACGCGGAATAACCGAAGAATGCGAGCGGTGGCGCGTCCAGCCCCAAGGCCAGCGGCCAACTCGTTAACGCACGTGCCCTCGAAACGATGCGGTCACGGGCAGGCCCGCGAAGAAGGCCTTCGATTCGCTCGTTCAGCTCATCGTCGAAGGTGTCGAAGCTGCTTTCAATCGCCTTCGAGTCAAAGCCGGCCTTGGCGAACTCGAGCGCTAATTCGCTCTCTTTCGCCGCGTGATGCCGCCGCAATTCGTCCGACGTCACGTTCAAGTGATCGGCGATTGGTCCACGCACCGCCAGCATAGACGCCGCCTGGTGGCCCGTTCCGGCCTTCACAGGCCAAAGAGAAAAACCCGCGAGCCGCGCCGGGATGGTCCGTGCCGATTCCAGCAGCCTGAAAATCGTCTCCACAACACCCTTCGCGCGAAGGCCCATCTCGCGTCCCAGCGCGTAATTCCAAAGATGCGGCTCCGCGAACAGCCGCCGCCGAACAATGTCGAAGCTGCTCTTCGCAAGCTCAGCGTCCGCCTTTCCCAAGGCCTCTTCGAGCTGTCCGAGCTCCGCCCGCCGTCCCGAGACGCGTTCGTTCAGCGTGCTCACTGTCTTCGCGAGCAGTCCGGAAGTGTTCGAACGCTTAATGCGGCGGATACGCTCCTTTGTCAATTCCTCAGACAGAAAACGTTCCAGCGACTCGAAGTCATGCTCGTCCGCGCCCCGGGCACGGCCGGCCACCTTTCGGTCAAAGGTGCGCAGGCTGTTCACGCGGAAATAACCTGACATGGTAAAGCCTTCCCGCTCAAGACGCGCCGTCCAATCCTCGCGCACACTCGCGGCCTCTTTGCTTGCCTTGGTCTCGATGCAAATCACCGCCCGTTCGGTCTGCAACGGACGCAACAGCGACCAGGTCGCTTCGTCCAAATACTTCTCCGCGTCCGCACACATCAGAATCAGGTCGCACTCGCCCAAAACGTCGATCACTATCTCGCGATGCTCTTTGACGATCGTGTCGGAATCCGGTGTGTCAATCACCACCAGATTCTCGAGCGCTGAGCCGGACACCCGCTTCCATTCGGACGCAAAACCGAGCCGCGCCCCCGGCGGGTGATAGACGGTCGGTACCGACGTGCAGGGCCGGAACTCCGAAGTTTTCGCGAGCTCGTCGCCCGCGAGCGCATTGAGCAACGTCGATTT
>JASJYE010000451.1 GCA_030123645.1 Candidatus Hydrogenedentota bacterium
GCTTTGGATGGGAAAGGGTCTTTCAATGGCTGAGTATCGGCAGTTCAGGGGAATTTATTTGACGCTGGGGGCGGTGCTTCTTGCGATGGGGCTCGGCACCGCGTCCTGGTCCTACGAGTACGATGAAAACGACCCCTCGCAGGGGGCAGGCGCCGAGGCGGCCTGGCGTGCCGTGGCACGATGGGACGAGGTGGACGAGGAGGGCACGAAGGAGATTCATAAGCACACCACCGAGGCGCGGTACATGACGCCGATGGTGAGTTATATCCCGCAAGACAACGAGGTCCCATCGCCGCGCGACGTCCTGGGGTACATCGCCGGGACAGAAGGCATTTTGACGCGGCCGGAGGACACGATCCGGTATTTCCAGGCCCTGGCGGACGCGTCGCCGAACGTAAGCCTTCTCCAGACCGGGACGACTGAAGAAGGGCGCCCGATGCATGTCGCGATCGTTACGGATGCGGCGAACATGGTGCGGCTGGACGAGTATAAAAGCTATACGGCGGCGCTGGCGGATCCGCGAACGACGAGTGAGGAAGAAGCGCGCGCAATTTTCGAAAATGCCAAACCTATCATGCACTTGACCGCCGGCCTGCACTCGCCGGAGACCGGTCCGCCGGAGATGGTGATGGAATTGGCGTATCGCCTGGCCGTTTCGAAGCATCCCGACATTGAAAAAATTCGGCGGAACGTGATCCTGCTCATTACGCCCGTGACGGACGTAGATGGCCGTGCAAAGGTGGTCGATTGGTATTACCGCTACCTTCAGGACTACGAGTCGCGCGACTACATGCCTTCAATGAGCCCGCCGTACTGGGGCAAGTACGCTTACCACGACAACAACCGAGATGGGATCCAGATGGCGCTGAAGTTGACGCAGGTGTACATGGATTTGTTCTTGGAATGGCACCCCACATACTCGCTCGATCTTCACGAATCGGTCCCGCTGCTGTACGTGTCGGGAGGGACGGGCCCCTACAACCCGAACGTCGATCCGATCACGATTCGAGAGTGGCAGTGGTTCGCGCATTACGAACTTGCGGAACTCCAGCGGCACAACATGCCCGGCGTATGGACTTGGGGCTATTACACGGGTTGGAATCCAAGCTATTTGTTGTGGATCACGAACAATCATAATTCGATGGGCCGGTTTTATGAGACTTTTGGCAACTCGTCGGCGCGGACCATGGAGCGGGATCTTTCTGGGCAGAGTTTCGCCGGACGCAAGATCCTGGAGCGGACGTGGTATCGCGCCGACCCGCCCGACGAGACGGTGATGTGGTCGTTGCGGAACAATACGAATTATATGCAGTCCGGCGTCCTGGCCTCGCTCAAACTCCTGTCGAAAAACGGTCCGACGCTGCTGGAGAACTTCTATCTCAAGGGCCGGAACAGTATCCGCGAAGGTGAGACGGAGCCGCCGTACGCATGGGTAATCCCTGCGGAACAGCGGGACCCATCGCAGTTGGCATACCTGATCAACCAGTTGCAGCGCCATGCGATCGAGGTGGACCGGGCCACGGCCGACTTCGAGGTGGAAGAGGGCGAGTTTAGGGCGGGTGATTTTGTAGTCCGGCTCGATCAGCCCTACGGCCGTCACGCGCGGAACCTGCTGGAGGTCCAGGATTTTCCGAAGGACGCCGAGCAGCGGCCCTACGACGACGTCGCATGGACGCTGGGTCTCATCTACCGCGTCGACACGAAACGAATCGAGGACGAGAGCATCTTGGAGATGGACGACCTCGAACGGGTCGATGGGCCGGTATCCTTTCCGGGGAGCGTCGGCGGTGAGGACCCGGAGGCCTACGCACTTAAGAATACCGGCAGCAATTCGCTTATCACGGCGCGCTATGCACTCAGGCGTTATCGCGTGCATGCCGCGGAGGAATCTTTCGAGATCGATGGCGAGACATTTCCGGTGGGGAGTTGGATCATCCAGCACCGGCGCGGCCTCAAGGGCGTGCTGGCGAAGGTCGCTGAAGAGTTGATGCTCGAGTTTCATCCCTTGGAGAAGATGCCTGAGGTGCCGATGCATCGGCTGGATCTGCCTCGAATCGCCCTCTACCACAACTGGATCAACACGCAGGCCGACGGCTGGGTGCGGATGACGCTGGAGAAGGCCGGTGTGCCTTTCGACTACATCGCGGATTACACGCTACGGCAGGGGGGAGCGCGTTCGCGCTACGACGTGATACTCATGGCGCATCAGGGCGGTGTCAGCGGGAAGGCGCTGGTACACGGGCGCGACCCGAAATTCGGTGTCCAGGCCTACCAAAAGACGAGTGATTTCCCCAGTCACGGCTATGTCGACGGTGCCCGGGACATTACTGGGGGGATGGGGTTCCAGGGCCTTGCGCGGCTCGAGGAATTCCTCGACAAGGGCGGGACGC
>JASJYE010000452.1 GCA_030123645.1 Candidatus Hydrogenedentota bacterium
CGGGGTTTTAGTAAGTTTTCGCAGCGAATCGGCTGTAAAGTTAGCGTTCTTGCCCGAGGCAGTCGTTCGGGCTTTGGATTGTTGCTATGTAAACAGTCTCGGCGCGGGCCGGACGATTTTCTTGCGTCTATACTTACTTTGTAGACGGTTTTTTGACGAAGGTGATGTTTAGCAATCGAAAGCTCGTCGGGGTGATATAAAATGGGTCGCGTTGGGTCGCGGCGCGCTTGGAAGCGGCCCCGGGAAGACAGGAGGCGCTATGTCTCACGCTCAGGTCAACAACGAAGCAAAAGACAAGGCGATGGAACTCGCGGAGGAAGCGCGGGAGAAGGACTGGAATTCTCCGAGCTTCACTGCGGAGTTGTTCAAGGGGAATTTCCGCTGGGACTTGTTGCACCCGTATCCGGTGCAGTCGCCCGAGGAAAAGAAGATCGGCGACGACTACATCGCAAAGATCAAGGAAGTCTGCGAGAAGCACATCAACGCGGACGAGATCGACCGCACGGGCGAGTATCCGCAGGAGGCGCTGGACGCGCTGGCGGAGATAGGCGCCTTCGGCATGAGCATCGCGAAGGAGTACGGCGGACTTGGGTTCACCAAGACGAACTACTGCCGGGTGCTGCATTTTCTCGGGAGTTATTGCGCGAACACGGTCACGTGGCTATCGGCGCATCAGAGCATCGGCGCGCCGCAGCCGCTGAAGCTCTTCGGAACGAAGGAGCAGAAGGAAAAGTGGCTGCCTCGGATGGCGAAGGGCGAGATTTCCGCCTTTGCGCTGACGGAGACGGAGGTGGGCTCCGACCCGGCGAAGATGGCGACGACGGCAGTGCCGACCGAAGACGGTGAACACTATATTTTGAACGGCCGCAAGCTTTGGACCACGAACGGCCCCGCGGCGGGCATCGTGGTCGTGATGGCAAATATCCCGGGTAAGGTCGTGCGCGGCAAAGAGCGGCTCCAAATTACGACCTTCATCGTCGAAAAAGGGACGCCCGGCTTCGAGACGGAACATATGTGCGATTTCATGGGCATCCGCGGCATCAGCAATGGCGTGCTGACCTTTAAGGACGTCAAGATCCCGAAGGAAAACATGATCGGCAAGCCCGGCGAGGGCCTTCGAATCGCGCTAACGACGCTGAATACGGGCCGTCTGGGCCTGCCGGCGTCGAGCACTGGCGGCGCAAAGAAGGTCGTTCAGGAGCTGGAGCGCTGGATCAATGAGCGCGTCCAATGGGGCGTGCCCATCGGCAAGCACCAGACCATCGCGCGTTATTCGGCGAACATCGCCGCGGACACCTTTGCGATGGACTCCATCGTGTGGCTGACGACGGCCTTCGCGGACCTCGGCACGGCGGATATCCGTCTCGAAGCCGCAACGGCCAAGCTGTTCTGCACGGAAACCTCTTGGCGCATCATCGACGATTTCATTCAGGTGCGCGGCGGCCGCGGCTACGAAACGGCGCAATCGCTGCACGGACGCGGTGACCAGCCGATAGCGGCCGAGCGCTGGTTGCGCGACGCGCGCATCGGGCGCATCTTCGAGGGCTCGACGCAGGTCATGTACCTGATTATGAGCCGTGAGGCGATGGACACGCATTTCAAATTGGTCATGCCGATTCTGAAGCCGAAGCCTGGACAAAAAGAGAGCAAGTTCAAGCTGATCAAGACTGCGCTGAAGTATTACATAAAATGGTATCCGGGGCTGTACCTTCCGTCGTCGCAGGACTACAAGGTGAAGTACCTAAACCCAGCGAACCAGGCGCAGTTGCCGTACATCGAGCGGACGTCACGCAGGCTGGCGCGCAAACTGTTCCACACGATGGGAAAATACAAAGAGAAACTCGAGTACGAGCAGTGCATTCTCGCCAACTTCGTTGAGATCGGCGTCGACTTATTTGCCATGGCCGCGGTCCTCGCATATGCCGAGCTGAAGCTGTCCGCAAACCCCAACGACCAGTCGCCGCAGGAACTGGCCGACCTCTTCTGCAAGAACGCGCGTTTGCGCATCCAGGGCAACTTCAAGGCCGTCGGCAAGAACCACAATAACACCTACGATAAGGTGACCGAGACGCTGATGAAGGGCGAGTTCAGCTGGATGTACGCCGAGGACGTGTACCTGGACGTGCCGCCCGAGTACCGCCGTGAGGCGGAAGCCGCGCCGGTCCAGGCCGGGGCCGAAACCACAGCGGAGGAGCCGGTTCCCGCGAAGTGAACAAAATCTCTTGAGCAGGCGGGGATGGCCCAGAGTGGATCATCCCCGTTTTTCTTTTCCGGGGCAAGGACGCGCGCAGCAGCGCCTCGATTCAGAGATGAATCTTCCTAGAGCGGATTAGATTTGCATGGGTCCGTCTGTTGCTGTTGCGGCGCGACCGGTAATGGGTGGCACCC
>JASJYE010000091.1 GCA_030123645.1 Candidatus Hydrogenedentota bacterium
TCGAATCGCTCACGATCACCTCGTCGAGAACCGAATCCTGGATCCGCTGGATCGCATTGCCGCTGAACACGGGATGCGTCGCGCAAGCGCTCACGTCGGTCGCGCCTTGCTCCTTGAGCGCCTCTGCGGCCTTCACGAGCGTGCCCGCCGTGTCTATCATGTCGTCAAAGATAATCGCGCGCTTGCCATCAACTTCGCCGATGACGTTCATCACCTCGGCCTCGTTTTCCTTCGGGCGCCGCTTGTCGACGATTGCAAGGGGCGCCTCGAGGCGGCGGGCGACCTCGCGTGCGCGCCGAACGCTGCCCGTGTCCGGCGAGACGACGACGATGTCGTTCTGCCTGCGGTCGCGAAGGTGGCGCACGAACTCGACATCCCCGCTAAGGTGATCGACGGGGATATCGAAGAAACCCTGGATCTGATCGGCATGAAGGTCGAGGGTCAGGACGCGGTCCGCTCCGGCGGTCACGATGAGGTTGGACACCAGCTTCGCGGTGATCGGGGCGCGTGGGCGGTCTTTCCTGTCCTGGCGCGCGTAGCCGAAATAAGGCAGCACCGCGGTGACACGCGATGCCGACGCCCGCTTTGAGGCATCGATCAGGATGAGGAGTTCCATGAAGTTCCGGTTAATGGGCGGTGCGGTGCTGTTGATGATGAAGACGTCTTTGCCGCGAATATTCTCGCTGATCTGGACGTGCACCTCGCCGTCGCTGAACTGGCCGACCATGGCCTCGCCCACCACCTCGTAGATGTGCTCGCATGCGCTCCGCGTGAGTTCCTGCGAAGCCGATCCGGAAAATATTTTCATTTCGTCACTGTAGGACAAAGTGAAATTCCTATCTCTATCTACGTCCGGTGATATGGACGGGCCGTCGCGTCACACACTATTGAAGCACTGGCTGGGGCGGGAGGATTCGAACCTCCGAATGCCGGGACCAAAACCCGGTGCCTTGACCACTTGGCTACGCCCCAGCATGAACCTACGCCTGCCTGCGGACGCTTTCCTACCGGATGGATGCGCGGTGTCGGCAACTCGCCGGAGCCGTCGGGAGTAAAGAACCAGGAAAACCGGCGAAGTATAGCAACGCAAAAATACCTAAGTCAATTCGTCCGCCCGACTTCGACCGATTGGCGGGACTCCGCTCTAGCCCTTGTGGCCTCTTCGCTAGGCCACGTGTCCCGATTAGTATTCGCTGCGGATTTGCTTGAGAATGACCAGTCCGCGCACGGCCAGTTCTTTGCTCTGTCCTATGATCTCCGCCCCCTTCCCCCGGCGCAGTTCGAGGCGCAGTTTCGTGAACTCGGCCGCCAAAGGCACGACCTCTTTGCCCAGCTCGAAGGCCCGCTCCCTTTTCCCGAGTTGCATCAGCCTGCACAGGCCGCCGTCGCAGCCGCAGACGGCCGAGCTCGCCTCGATGATGCTGCTCCGGGCCTCACGGATCGATGCGGTCTCGTATGAGAGATTGGTGAGGCGTGCCATGGCGGCCTCGGCGATGTCTAGATCTTCGGGTCCGTGCTTGCCGTCCAAGCGTTCGAGATCGGCCTCGATGCCGCCGATATCCAAGTTGTAGGCCTTGGCCAGCTCGATGCTAAATTGCATCTTCCGCAGGTCGCTGTCTATGAGGCGCTCGGCGATAGTGTTCCTCCATTCGGCGCAGTGGCCGGGCGATGCGACCAACATAATGTGCGCCTGACCGGGAAACATCTCGACGTGGCGCCTGCGCTCCATAGGCTCCCAGATTTTTGCCGTCACGAACTCCGACAAGTCATAAATCTCCATCCCCTTCGCGGCATTTTTCGGTATGTCGATTTCGACGCTGGTCATGTCGCGTGTGTAGTTGCTGACGGTAAAGTAGAGGCTGAATTCGGCGCCTCGAAGATGGAATCTACTGATGGGCGGCACCCCGGGGGCGGGCTCCGTCCTGGAATCGGTGGAGATGCCGTCGACGTACCAGTCGTCCATCGCGTCCTCGATTCGCGTCTGCAACAGCAGCGGCGCCAATGCGCTCGCCCACTTCATCCGCTGCATCAGCTCCATCCACAGGTCGCTAAAGGTCAAGAACGGCCCGGTCAGCGTTCGCTGAATGCGCCCGCGAAGCCACACAGGATCGTTGTGATAGGAATAGGCGAACCAGCCGCGGGCGCCATTGGCGAAGGCGAGGTTAAACATCAGCCGCATCTCGGGGCAAGTGCTCCACTGCGGCGTTTGCGTCGGATACATGAACGCGGGCGCCGCGAGCCAGAACTGCTGATCGTCGGAGAGGGGCACGTGCGCCCGCACGGTCTTGCCCGCATCCCAGGGGCGCTTCGAGGCGAAATATCCGACGCCGGACGCGGCGAAAAACGGCGCGAACAAGGGATAGGCGTTCGGATAGCGGGCGAGGATCGCTATGGGATGGTTCGGGTCCGCCTCTTCCATGCGCCGCTTGGCCTCGAGCACCTGTGCGAAATCGTTCTCTATCGGCTCTCCGCTGAACATGCGCGCGAAGATTGCGTCGGACTCCGCCGTGGGCAGGATGCATTCATCGATCACGCGCGTCTGGGCCTCTTCGTCTCCGCCGACGGGATATTCATGGCGCGGCAGAATTTTAATCCCATGTTTTTCACAGCGCCACAGCAGATCTTCGAGTTCTTCCCGGCCCATCTCGTCGATGTGCGCGAGGGCGATGGCGTTATGGTTGTGCATGACCAAATCTTCCATCACCAGTTCCCAATACTCTCCCGGTGAGATGCCCAGCATCGACGCGAGACGTTTCGCCACTTCAGCGTCCATGAACACCCCGAGCGGCATGAATTTATCGAGTATGGGATAGCGCCGTTTCGTCTGTTCTGCCTCCAGCTTGCTCAGGCTCTTGCGTGTGGCCTCCGTTTCCGCTTCGCTCATCGCCCTGAACCGGACCGAAGCGATCTCCATCGACTCGATGCTTCGACGGGGCGAATAGAGCCTCAATATCACGTTGTCGATGCGCTCGGGAAAGCCAAAATGCTGCACCTTCCGTGCGACCGTGTGCCATTCGCTCGATTTCGGCAGTGCGCCGAAATGCGATCCGCCCTCGTAAGTCCACATCCAGGTGGGATGGGCGTGTTCGCTCGTGCAGCGGTACGTCACCTCGATGACGGGATACTTCGTGGTGTCGATCGGAAAACGGCTGTCGTCCAGCTCGATGGTCGATAAAGCTACCCAATAGCGTGGATCGTCCGGCGACAGACTGTCGATATTCACCACGTTCTGAAAATGGCCCTCGAGTTGGACGCCCTTGTCCGTGGCCGTCTTCGTTACCGGCACGTTCTTCCACTCGAGCGCGTGGTCGAAGTCCTTGGTGCTCCACTTCCTGATGTCGGCGGGTCCGAAGGTGATCGATTCGGCCGATTCCAGCAATGCCGGATCCGGCTTATAAAGAATTGTGCTTAGATATCCTGAATACTCGTATGACATGTTGTACCGGTCGCCGAAAGGATTCACCGAAATTGGGCCGCTTCGGTTCAAGGCCGCGTGCGCCTTTCCTGCAAGATACGCGATTTGCAGCATAATCTCCAGCACGAGACATGAAAAACTCTTGCTCCTGCTGTATCGTGTCCCTCAGCTTCCCTGAAGAACCGGAACATTCACACAAGGAATTGCCCATGCGAAAAGAGTCCCTGACCTTTCTCAAGAAGCTCCTATCCACGCCAAGCCCCTCAGGCTATGAGGAGAAGATTCAACGTGCATGCAAGTCCTATATTCAGCCCTATGTGGACAAGGTATATAAGGATGTCCACGGCAGCCAGTACGCGGTGCGCAATCCCGGCGGCAAGCTCCGCGTGATCCTCCCTGCCCTTGCCGATGAACTCCCGCTTACCACGAACCCGCTTGACGGCAACGCCTTCCTGGCTTTCCTCGCTATTGGCGGGGTCGACCCCTCCGTGCTCGATGGCCAGCGCGTCGTCGTCCACAGCGGCAAGGGCGGCATCGCCGGGGTCGTGGGCCGGCGGGCGATTCATCTTATGGACCAGAAGGAACGCGGCACGGCCTTGCCAATACACAAACTCTGGATCGATATCGGCGCCAAGGACAAGAAGGACGCCGAGAAGTCGGTCGAGATCGGCGATCCCGCGACGATTGACGTCGGCTATCTGGAACTCAAGAACGGGCGCGTGGCCGCGCGCGCCCTCGACAATCGCATCGGCGCCTTCGTCGTTCTTGAGGCGATGCGCCTCATCGCGAACAAGAAGGTCAACTGCGCCGTGTATTGCGTCACGACGGTCCAGGAAGAAATCGGCTTGCGCGGGGCCACCACGAGCGCCTATGAATGCGACCCACACGTGGGTATCGCCGTTGACGTCGCCCACGCGACCGACCATCCGGAGTGCGATTCCAAGCGGCACGGGTCCTTTTCGCTCGATGCCGGACCCATCCTGCATCGCGGGCCGAACATGAACCCCGTCGTCGCCAAACAACTTGTCTCGGTCGCGAAGGCAAAGAAAATCGCCTACCAGATGCAGGCCGCCCCCCGCGGCACCGGCACGGACGCCAACGCGATGCAGCTCACCCGGGGCGGCGTGGCCACGGGCCTCATTGGCGTCCCGAACCGCTACATGCACTCGCCCGTCGAGATGATTTCGCTGAAAGACGCTGAGCTGTGCGCACGGCTCCTTGCCGAATGGATCTGCACGCTGAAACCCACCATGAGCTTCATTCCCTAAACGCTTGACCCGGCTGAAAGGTTCGGGCATTGTAGCCCATCTGAGATCAATTGGGTGTGGATGTATGGCAATCGGCTTGCGCCAGAGGGAACGAAGAAGGGAGAAACGGCCATGGAGCTCTTTTTGGCGGAACTCGTCGGTACGATGATCCTTATTGTTCTCGGCGACGGCGTCGTTGCCAACGTCGTCCTCGCGAAAACGAAGGGGAACGAGTCAGGCTGGATCGTTATTGCGACCGGATGGGGCCTCGCCGTTGCCATCGCCGTCTACTGCGTCAACCGCGTCAGCGGGGCCCACATCAATCCCGCCGTTACGATCGGCCTGGCCTCCATCGGATCGCTCGAGTGGGCCAAGGTACCCGTCTACCTCGCCGGGCAGATGGCCGGCGCGTTCCTCGGGGGCGTCGTCGTCTGGCTCGCCTATCTCCCACACTGGGGCGTAACCGAGGACCCGGGCGCCAAGCTCGCCGCATTCTCGACCGGCCCGGAGATCCGCTCGACGCCCGCTAATTTTCTCTGCGAAGTCATCGGCACCGCAATGCTCCTTTTCGGCATCCTCGCCATCGGCGCAAATTCCGGCGCCATTCGAGATGCCAGTGAGGTCGACCTCTCCGCCGTCTTCTCGACGGGCATCAATCCTTTGCTGGTCGGTTTACTCGTGTTCGCCATCGGACTGAGCCTCGGGGGTCCCACGGGCTACGCCATCAACCCCGCCCGCGACCTCGGCCCGCGCATCGCCCATGCCGTCCTGCCCATTGCGGGCAAGGGCGACTCGGACTGGGGCTACGCGTGGATTCCGGTACTCGCGCCTATACTCGGCGGCGTTATCGGCGCGATGCTCTTCAAGTTTGGCACGGACTTATTTTAACTGGCTATCGGCAGTTCGGACGACTACGAAGGAGAAGTTGATCATGGCCAAATACATTCTCGCCCTCGACCAAGGCACCACGTCGAGCCGCTCGATCCTGTTCCGGCGCAAGGGCACTGTCGCCGCCATCGCGCAGAAGGAGTTCCCGCAGATCTTTCCGTCGCCGGGCCACGTCGAGCACAAGCCCGAGGACATCTGGCGCACGCAATTGTCGACGGCGCGCAGCGCCATCCGCAAAGCCGGCGCCAAGCCGGGGGACATTGCGGCCATCGGAATCACGAACCAGCGCGAGACGGTCGTCTTGTGGAACAAGAAAACCGGCAAGCCCGTCCACAATGCCATCGTCTGGCAGAGCCGCATCACGGCGGGAATCTGCGACGACCTAAAAAAGAGGGGCCTCGAAAAAAAGTTCCAAAAGAAGACCGGCCTCGTGCTCGACGCGTATTTTTCCGGCACAAAGATCAAATACCTGCTCGATAAGTACAAAGGCCTGCGCAAGCGCGCGGAGAACGGCGAGATCCTCGCCGGCACGATCGACACCTACCTGCTCTGGAAACTGACCGGTGGCAAGGTCCACGCCACGGACTACAGCAACGCAAGCCGCACCCTCATCTTTGACATCCACAAGCTGCAGTGGGACGCGGAACTTCTCAAAATTCTGGACATCCCCCGCGCCATGCTGCCCGAAGTCAAGGACTCCAGCGGGATTTTTGGCGAGACGGACCCGAAGTTCTTCGGCGCAGCCATCCCCATCTCGGGCATCGCGGGCGACCAACAGGCCGCCACCTTCGGCCAGGCTTGTTTTAGAACCGGCATGGTCAAAAACACTTACGGCACAGGCTGTTTCATTCTCATGAACACGGGTTCTAAGGCCGTGGCCTCGAAGAACGGCCTCCTCACTACGATCGGCTGGGGCATCAACGGGAAAATCACCTATTGTCTCGAGGGCTCGGTCTTCGTCGGCGGCGCGGCCGTCCAGTGGCTCCGTGACGGGCTAAAAATCATCAAGCGCTCCGAAGACGTTGAAAAACTCGCCGCCACCGAGAAGGACAACGGAGGCACGTACTTCGTGCCGGCTTTTGTGGGCCTCGGGACGCCCCATTGGGACGCCTATGCACGCGGTACGATCGTCGGTCTCGAACGGGGCACGACTGGGGGGCACATCGCCCGTGCCACGGTCGAGTCGATGGCCTACCAGACGCGCGATGTCGTCGCGGCCATGGAAAAGGACTCCGGGACGAAGCTCAAGACGCTCAGAGTGGACGGGGGCGCGAGTGCCAACAACGAGCTGCTTCAATTCCAAGCCGACATCCTCGGCGTCAAGACGCAGCGGCCGATCGTCGCCGAGACGACGGCCTTGGGTGCAGCCTACCTCGCCGGGCTCGCCGTAGGTTTTTGGAAAAACCAAAGCGACGTGACGGCGAACTGGGCGCTGGACAGGGAGTTCACATCCAAGATGGGCGCGGACGAGCGAAAGAGACTGTGCCAGGGCTGGGACAAGGCCGTCAGTCGCGCGCGGGCTTGGGTCGATCCCTAAGGAGTTGGGCGGCGATCGCCGCCATGTAAGAGATCATTAACACCCTGTCCCCCTTGACTGTGCGCTGCGGGGTCCGTTGCACAGGTGGTGACCGCGTGTCATAATATCGGGCGCATTACGAATCGGAGGGCGGCATAGGTCCTCGGATACGCACACAGGAGGCCGCATGTCCTCGGGAACGCTTTCAAGTTGCCTTAATCATCCGTCCATCGAGGCCGTTGGACGTTGCAAGCAATGCGGCAAACCGTTCTGCGGTACGTGCGAGATCCTCGGGCCCACCGGCAGGTTCTGCTCCGACGCGTGCAAGCAGCGGCACGAGGTTTTCGTGAAACGGGCCTCGAAGCTCGACGACATGCGGCGCACCTCAGGGGTCTTCGGGAAGCTGATGGCCCGCCTCAAGAAACTGCTCGTCTATGCGGCGGCGATTCTCATCATCGCAGTTGTCATCCACTTCTTCGGCGTCCGTGTTCCGATTGTGAGCGACATCATTAGCAAGGTACTTTAGCTGCGAAGAAACGGCTGGAGAAGGTATCATGGACTTAAGCAAGCTCAAATGGGTCCTTGTCGGCCTTGTCGTCATCGGCGGCGGGTGGCTCGTCACCGAAGGCGGAATCAACTGGGTCTATAACAACGCGACGGAGGCCACGCCGGGGGCGGACCTGGAAAAGGACAATATTGACGAGAGCACCCTCTCGCGTTATGGCGGCTTTCTGTTGCACACATTCCGCTACGAAAAGGCCAAAAGATTCTATCAGACCGCAATTGACCGTTACCCGGACGGGGCCAAGCTCTGGTGGAACTATTACCAAATGGCCCGCTGCGAAGAGAAGCTCTACAACTATCAGCGCGCCGCCGATATCCTCCATATGCTATGGTCCGAGGACGCCCACCAATACGATAAGCACGTCGATGGCAAGCCGACGCTCAAGCTCCGGCTCGACACACTCGTCGAGGTGCACGAGCTCGAACGCTACGATGGCCGCTGACGAGAACGGTCCGTGAAATCCGACTACGTTTACGGCAAACTCCCCGTCCTCGAGTGCCTCCGCGCAGGGAAACGCCCCGCCTTAAAACTGTT
>JASJYE010000453.1 GCA_030123645.1 Candidatus Hydrogenedentota bacterium
CCCTGCGAGAACACATAGAGGATCTCCCCATTCTTGTCGATCACTTCTTGTCGCGTTATGGACCTCGGTATGAACGCCCGAACCTATCGCTCTCTGAAGAGTTCATCGCTCGTCTTAAATGCTACCACTGGCCGGGTAACGTACGCGAACTTGAAGCGATGTTGGAGCGATATGCTTTGACGGGCGACGTAGCGAGTATCGAGGAGCAGCTCCACGCGAAACAGACAATGTCGAACCTTTCGGTGTCCACCACCGAACCCGAGCCCTGGGCGCCCAGTGACGGCAATTTGGAAGCCGAGGCTATCCGCTCTGCCTTGGCGGAGACCCACTGGAACCGGCGGCGTGCCGCGAGCGTCTTGGGAATGACCTACGGTTCGCTCCGTCGCCGTATTGCTAAGTATAACCTCGATTAGTCCGTTTCGTATTTTCCCAAGTCTTAGCTTTCCTCCCCGTCCTATTACCTTGCCACGAAACCGCTCCAATGCACACGAAAGATTTCGTGCTTTTCTGCTGCATTGCACGGCCTTACTGCGGGAAATGCCGATCAAGATCTACCGCGACTTTCAAATGTGCAACTGTTACCGGTAACTCTTTGCTACGTCAGTAATTTTTGCCGGCTTTCTCCCATGGCGCCTATCGGTGCGCCCCGCTCCCGCATGCACGCAAATCTATTCCTGACAACTTCTTGTGAATCATCCCGGAGAAAAAAGCTGGTCTAAGTTTTGCTGTATGCAATCAAAGTGCGAAAGGATGCCAGAATGTTGACGCCGGGGGAGGACGGAATCTTCAGTCTGGGAGATGAGTGGAATTATTTGCTCCGGCTTATCGACTTCGAGTTGCGTGTATCCGATCGGTACAGGCGGTATTTGTCATTAACCATGATCGTGGCGGGAAATGGGCCTGTGAGTATTAGCAAGACACTCGAAGACGCCCTCAGAATTAGCGATGAGTTGGTCGATCTCGAAGGTTCCACCACGCTCCTAATGCCCGAAACGGATGTAGAGGGAGCCATGACGGCCGTAGGTCGTTTTAAGCGTAAGTGCAATGGAACTATCGACTTGCGATTTGCCGTGGTGAGCTTTCCGAGGGATGGAAAATCCACAGGTGCGCTCGTGGACAAGGCGGTCCAAAGGCTAGAGAAGGCCAAAGCCGGCGCGAAGGGAGAAGTGGTTGCCTCTGGCTAGGACACACGTAATTCGCGGCTATTTCGGCGCGGGTAGGGCATACATACGATGCTTGCAGGAGTGCGAAGGAGGGAGTCGGCGCACATGAGGGCGGTCGTGCTCACAGGAGTAGGGGCTGGGCTTGTACTCTGCGTCGCGGTCCTCGCACAGGCCCAGCCACGCAAGCCGAACGACAGTCGGCAGCTCATTCCCAACGCACAGCCACTCCAACTCCTCATCAGCAACCCCCAACTCACCCTCGAAGCGGCGGGCGAACCCGGAGCGTATCAATCCGCAGGGGTCGCGGGCCTTAGCGTGGGAAGTTTCATGCCTAAATGGATCATTACCGCGGTCGCGAGCCCGGCCCAAGGCCCTGGAGGCGCGTCAATATCGCCAGACAAGATATTCATCACTCCTTTCAACGTGCAGGGCGGTCTGTCGGCGCGAAACAAAGCGCTGAACCTTGGCAGACCCGTCATCGTCGCTACCGGAGGCGCGACAACGCACTTGAAGGGGGGAATGGCGCAGGTGGCGGCGATTGGCCTCGCTGCTCAGATCGACCCGGCCCAGCCCGCGGGCGTCTATCGAGGCACGATTTCTTTTCACTTCAACGGCGCGGCGAAGACACGGCCCCGGTCCCGCTCGCTCATTCGCTCCACCACAAGACCATCGCCCGGGGCCGGCGCCTTGAGCTACTCGGTGGCCGTGGCGGAATACCTGAATATTCGTCTGGGCCCCGAAGGCCTTCGATTCGGTTCCGTGCAGCCCAACGAAGCGAGCGAATCGGCGAACGCGCTGCCTCTTAGCGTGGAAACCAACGCCCGGCAGGCGGAGATCGTGGTGACCATGACCGGACTTCGCGCTGACAATGGGTCAGGTGAAATCGCGACGGACAACATTGCCTTGGCCTGGGGCCGCAATCCCAAACAGGCGCGAAGCAATGCCCGGCAAACCAGTCTTGGACAAAGCAGTTTCGTCTGGCATGCGAACCCGGGCCAACACACGATCTACATCGTCGCGCGGATATACATCACCCTCGAAATGCCCGCGGCGCATTATTCAGGAATTCTAAATGTAACGAGCAGATCGGGACGGGGCTAAAGGATAAAGGGAAGGCATGGGCAATAGTTTCGGCGAGGCGGCATCGAGGCTCTTACAGCTATGTCTCGCATTCTGTCTCGTTCTTGCCGCGGCGGGGTCCGCCTCGGC
>JASJYE010000092.1 GCA_030123645.1 Candidatus Hydrogenedentota bacterium
ATTCGGAACTTCCGTGAAGACCATGCCGCCTCCGCTCTCCGACACGGGCCGCTCGCGAGGCGTGAATTCCACTTCCACATTCAGGTGATCGTCCAGCGTGTACGTAAGCATCGCCAGCAATTGCTCATCGTCTCTGTCCGGTCCCGATGCCACATCTATCGGCGGGCTGTTCGGGTTGTCCAAATTGTCCTCAGAGTTGTCATAATGGGCGATCATCTCAATCCGCGTACCCACCGGCGCGGCGACAGGCCGCTCGAACCGATACGACGCCGTCCAGCGCTTCTTGTACTCGGGGATCCACATCAGCGTCCGCGAAAGGCCATCCGGATACGTCGCCTTGACCTCGAGGCTCTTTGCCAAGGACCCCAAATACGGGTTAATGCCGATGAGATGGACGTTTTCCTCCATCGTCAGCTCAGCCCTGACCTCCTGGTTCGATTCCTCGGCCTTGATCACGAAGTCCGGGTTCTTCACCACCTTCGATTCCACAAGCAGGTCGACTTCTTCACCCGGCTGCGCGATATACAAACCCAACTTCGAATTGTCCCGGATGTCCTCCGACCAATCCGCGAAATCCGGCCGTCTGTACTCAATGCGCAATTGAACCTTTGAACCTTTGCGAAGCAACCGGCCCGCTGCGTCAGGAAACAATACCGGCCCATCGCCCCGCACCCACTGCCCGACGAAGTGAGGTCCCTCCGGCATCTCGCGAAGCCGCACCTGCACTCTCTCGTCCTCATCCGCCAGCGGGTCATACGCCGTCTTTACCTCCACTTCGATGGGAGGCATTTCCACGCCTTCCGGGTCCAACACATACGCCGTCATCCGGAAGATGTTCTTCGGGTTCTCCACGAGGAACTCGTAGCCCGTAATGTACGTGTCCTCCTCAATTTCAACCGCGAGAACGACTTCCGCCGTATCGTACTGCTGGTTCGCGGGGACGACGTGGCCCTGCGGCTGCGAAAAAATCAAGTCCGGCCGCCCGAATGCCCAATCCGCCCGCTGGAACTGCTCCGGGACCGGCAGGTTCCGGTAGGGCCCTTGCGGCCCGCCGCCGTTGGCCCACGCACTGATAAGGTTCACCTCTTCGACAGTAAGTTCTTTCACATTGGAAAATGAACCGAAACGCTCGTCCGGTTTCCAAGGCGGCATGCGGCCCATCACTATCTCTTCTTCCATCGCCGTCTTCCACGCCCAAGCGCCCGGCATCGTGTCCGTCCCGTAGACGGTAAAGTCCGCATAATCAGGCGCGATGCCCCCGGGGTGGTGGCAAGTCATGCACTTTTCAATGAGAATAGCGCGAATGTGCTCGCTCCACGTGACCTCGGTAGTGATGCGCGTATGCGCCCTAGCTCGATCAGTGACAGACAAGACCGTCACAATCAGTAGCGCGATCATGCTAATCGCGCCAAGAACCTTGCATTTCAAGGCTTACCTCCTTTTGTTTCGGATATTCTTCTAGCACGATCTGAGCGCCCGGAGCCTCCAACTATCAAAGACACGCTTGTACCTAAGCCTTCGGGGGTCCTCGCACTCAGAATACGCGGAAAGCGAAGCAAAAAAGGGACTTTTTGGCCCTTTCAAAAGTAGACGCAAGCGAAGCGAGGCACGAGCGAAGACGTGTCTGTCCCTTTTCTTGCCTCCTGCCGCGATAAGCGCCGTATTTGCTACCCTCCTTGGATCTGAACGCTCACGATTGTACTTAGCGTGCTTACTCCGTTTCCACATCGAGAACTTCATCCTACCCAATAAAGCCCGGACATCATTCTCCTCGAGAATCGCTTGCGATATACTTAAACGCTCGGAATCCGTATTGGGCCGCTTTCGACGTCTACAGCGCCATACGGCGAAGGGGCCACGTGGCCTACTGGGCGCATCTCGGCGGCTTCGGGGCCGGATTCCTAACCGCAACGCTTCTGCTCTATTCAGGCCTCATTCAGATGACGTCAACGGAGCAGTCGCTGTACGATGTCCTCGGCGACTAGCCTGATTTCGCCTCTCCGCACCCCGCCTTTGTAGGTGGAAGCTAACTCACGGACGGACGATTAGCCGGCAACCGGGGCCGGCTCTTCGCGCGGCATTTCGGAAATGATTCCCGATTGGCAGACGAAGACCATGGTTTCACCGTTGTTCGAAGACGTAGTGACCGACACGCCCGGCCCCGGCGGCGTCTCACTGTTGAGGAAGACAGGGTCGGCGAGAAGCCTTACCCCGGGGTCGAATTTGCCCATGGCCCGCATTTCGATCTGCGATTCATCCTCTTCGCCGATATCCATCTGGTAGGCCTCCCAGATTTCGGCCTTGGAATCATGGAACTGTGCCCGTAGATCCTTAATTTCCGTGCGGAACTTCCTGGAGAATTCTATCCGCGAGCGAATCGATCGAAGCATCAACGCGGTGAAAGTATCGGAAACTCGGCGAGCCACCGCGGAGTCGCTCGGGTCGTTTTGAACCTTCGTGATGATTTCTTTGAGTGCAAGCAGCTTGGATTTCTTCTTCGAGTCTTCGATTAGAAGATTATTCGCTTGCAGTACCGCACGGGTCTTCGCTTCGTTCTGGCTGATCGTTTCTTTCAGCTCCGCGGCCTCTTTCCGCCAACGCGCCAATTTCTGGCCGACATCGCCCAAGGTATTTCTCAACGCCAAAGGAGAGGAGCCGCCTGCGAAAAGGCTCTTTCGAAAATTCGCGATGCTTTCTCTTTCCTCCCTTACCGAGTCGTCTGCTTCCGCGCCCTCTTGAAGACGATCGATATCGCCGTCCAGTTCGTCCAGGAGGCGCACCGTATCGCTGCCACCCGGCAGGACCGCCTCCTTTAGGTCTTGATCTTGCGACGCCTCCAGGCTGCACGCTGCAGCGGAGTAGAGGGCGTTCAGACTCAGGATGATTCGGTTGACGACGTTCAAGCGCGCCTGCGCGGCCACCATGTTGTCCATGAGCACCGCGATGTCCCCGCCCACCAGCAAGTGCGTTATGGCATTCGCGGCGAACTGTTCGGCCTCGCTCAGCGCAAGAACCATTTGCTGGTTCGTAAAGTTCAGCTTCGAGCGCAACCGCATCACGCGCGACACGTCCGAAGACATCTCGCGCCCGGGATTCTCGCCGTAGTCTTTGCATGACAGGCGATTGCGAAAAATGATGTTTAGCGGGCGATTGACCGATTGCACGAATCTATCGGCCGTTATCTCGGCGCCAACGTGGATCTCACCGCCTTCGACCTCGTTTTCGATGCGGATCGTCTTAGAGAAGAGCCGCCCCTCCAAGGTCGCATCGCGAATGCTTATGCACTCTCCCCCGAAGATGAGCTTAGCCCGCTGGGCTCGCCGGCAGTGAATCCAACCCCTCTTCGAAACGACAAACGCACCGTCGACGATGTTGCGCGCGCGAATGTCGCCGTTTCGTGCGATAACAACGCCACAAACGTTTTCAAGCACCTCGCAGCCGCCCGATACTGCCACTCGTCCCATGACGTAGCCGTCTACGACGCAGTCTCCGTCCTCGACGACCAAGGTCGCACTTTCCGGGACATCGCCCAGTACGCGCAAGTGGCCTCGCTGCCTCAAGACCGGGCCCCGGCTCGGAAGCTCGACGCCTGCGACCATCCGCACTTCCTGAGCGCGCGCCTTGCGGATGTCGTCCGTGTTCACGACGCGGAACCGCTGAGACAGGTTGGGCAGCCCGCGTTCTGGAGGAAGCGATTCGTAGCGCTGTCTGATCTTGTCGATATGCCGCTCCAGCCCCTTACAAATGCGCTCGAAGGCGTGGCTGTTCTTGGCACGGCAAGCCAAGTCATAAACTTTCAGGAGTAACAACAGCTCGTCGCGGCCAAGCGTGTCTGCATTCCCCTGATGAACGATGTCCAGAAGCTCGCGCAGAAGCGTCTGGTGTCTTCGCCCCTCGGTCTGCAGCTCTTGGGTATCAGCGGTTTCAATCCACTTTTCTATCGTGCCCGGAAGCTTGTCTTCATCTTCAATGCGCGGCGCGTCCTGTCTTCGCTCCGACAGCCACAAGTCGCAGAGCGCCGCATCCTGAATGCCCAAGGATTGAAGTTCCTCGTCCGACAGCATGAGGATGAACTGTAACAACCTAATCATGCGAGGCTACCCTTCATTGGTCGCGAGATCGCGATTCCAGCCCGGTTGAGCGGACACGCGACGGTGATACGCAGCAGACAACACGCCTGGATACCGAAGCGATCAGGAAGATCCTTGACACAACGAATGGATGCACAGACCCCCTCAATAGACCGCGCGCTACTCGCGAATCTGTCCCCCCTGGAACTAAACGCGTCTCAGATTATACCTGCAAGTATGAATTTTGACAATACTTCTTTCGAGGCTGTTTCAAGAACTACGACTGCACGGCATTCCAACGATCCCAGGCATAGCCCAGGCGGCTGGAAGCCTCTTGTCGCGCGGCCAACGGGCTCCCGGCATCGGCTCGACCCTAAATCAGGCCGACCTTCACCAGGACCTTCGCGAGGTCCTTCTTTTCGGAAGAGCTAAGCTCTCGATGCGGAGGCCGCACATGGCCCACATCGTATCCTTGCAGACGAATCGCCTCCTTGTACGCCGCAATCAGTTGGCCGTTCCCCAGTGCTACCTTCACCTCTGCCAAGCTGCGCTGATCTTTGAGCGCACGCTTAAGATTCACATCTTTAACGCAATTGAAAATCGAGATGAACAGCTCCGGCACCACGTTCGCCGTCATCGAGACCGAGCCCGCGGCGCCGCTCAAGTACGCCTGGAAGCCCAATTCATCTGCGCCGTTTAGCGTCGTAAAACCTTTCGGCGCTGTTGCGGCCACGCGGCTGAGATACGCCAGGTCCCCACTGCTGTCCTTGATGCCGACCACCGAGTCCACCTTGCGCGCCAGCTCGGAAATCAACGCGGGGGAGAGCGCGTTGCCCGTGAACCGCGGGATGTTGTACAGAAACAGCGGCATCTCAGGCGCCGCCTTCGCCACAAGCTGAAAATGAGCGAAGAGCGCGCGGTCGTCATACTTGTAGAACGAAGGCGCGTAGACTGCGACAGCGACGGCCCCTGCGTCCCTCGCGTGACGAGTCAGCGCGATCGTGCCCGCGGTGTCAAGACACCCCGTCTGGATCACCACGCGAACACGCTTTCCGACCGCCCCAATGATTTCCTCCGCAAGTTGCTTTCGCTCCTCGAGGGTCATTAGCAGGCCTTCGCCAGTCGAGCCACACACAAATACCCCGTCCACGCCCCGGTCGGCCAATGTCGAGGCGAAGCTGCAGGCCTTCTCATAGTCGACATTAGCGCCGCCCCGCGTAAAGGGCGTCAAAAGCGCGGGTAGAATCCCTGAAAGCTTAAATCGCATAGGCCTGTTACGAACTCCCGTTTCTCGTGAAATACGCCGCCCCGCTGGGCGTCGCCAAAGGATGAAGACACGCCGCCAGACCATAGAATGTACACTGAGGATGCCCAATCTTCAAGAGCGGTGACGACTTCGCGTGATCTCTTCTTCTCCCTGCATGTCGTCGCAGCGAGCGCGGCTTGACATTCCCGAGCACGGAACTCCTTAAGCATATTCGGCCGGTCTGGCAGAATGCCCACTCAATATTGCTGCATAGTCCGGCAAAGGGAATCATCAACAAAAGGCCGCCCAGAGCAACATGCTCGACGGCGGCGCCCACATCTATGACGCCTACGAGTGCGCCGGCGGGAAATGGATCTCTATCGGCTCCATCGAGCCTCAGTTCTACCCGCTGCTGCTCGAGAAAGGCGAAATCGCCGATCCCGACTTCCAGAACCAGATGGGCCGGGAGAACTGGCCTCAGCTCAACGCTAAGATCGCGGACATCTTCAAATCGAAGACTCGCGACGAGTGGTGCGAGCTCATGGAGGGCAGCGACGTCTGCTTCGCGCCCGTGCTCAGTCTCGACGAGGCACCCGAACATCCACACAACGCGTCGCGCGATGCCCTCATCGAAATTGATGGCCTCATGCAGCCCGCGCCCGCGCCCCGCTTCAGCCGCACACCCACCGCTCGGCCGGAACCGCCGCCCAAAGCGGGAGAGAATACGGATCAAATCCTTGCAGCATAGGGGTTTAGCGAAGAGGAAATCGCAGATCTCAGGTCTAAACAGGCTATTTGAGCCCTTCTCGCGGCCGGAGTCGGCTGAGCAATCCTAAGCCATTGAAATCTATATACATAGGGCCTTCACACGGACACTCCTCTGCCATTTTTCACAATTTTGTGATACCATAGTTTACCGAGAGCTGAAGTCTGACTGTCGTGTGGGCCGCGCAACGGACCGGAAACATGCGACCCGACTCGGGCCGCGATGCCCATCAACTGGGCTACTCGTTTCGGTGCCCTCTGCCGGCAGCAGTGCTGGGAGGAGACGTGGATATGCCTCTAGTAGTCGGGCGGGGATATCCCGATGACCGTCAGAGGAGGGTGGAGTCATGTCACTGAAACGGTTCATAAACCACCAGCAGCCCTTCATTCAGATGGACGACCGTGCGACCGTCCAGGATGCCATCGACAGGATGATCGAACGTAAAAAAGGCGCGGTGGTTGTTCTCCAGGACGGCGCCAGGCTCCGCGGCGTCTTCACCGAACGAGACGTGATGATCAAGATAGTGGCCGAGGGGCGAGACCCGTCCAATACCCCCCTCAAAGATGTAATGACCACGGATGTTGTCATCCTGCCCGCGTCAAGTTCACTGGACCACGCCATAAAGATCATGGGGAAAAATGGGATTCGCCACCTCCCGGTCGAAGGTAAGGACCGCAACATTATCGGCATGATTTCGCTCCGCCATCTTCTCCACGAAAAAGTTGAGATGGTTGTCGAGGAGCTAAACGCACTCGACGCGTATCAAAATGACGCTTTAGGCGGCTAGTCCAAGGGACCCTTCGCCTCACCCCCCTGCCCGCCTCCTTCGAGAATTCACTGAAGCTTCGCCACACTTCCACGCTATTGGATGGGCCCTCGGCCCGCACTTGGTGTATCCTGAGGCGCCATGAGCTCATCCCGGACCTGCTGGTGCATTTCAAAAACCGTAACACCTTTGCCAAGCGGCCGACTACGCCGCCAGACGGCTCCGGCCTCCACTACAGGAGCCCGAAAAAGGCGTTGTAACCGGCCAGGAAGTGTTCTACACTAGATGGGTGGTCTGTTGAAACGAACGGTTGGCACGACTAGCAAGGAAGGGAAAAGCGATGAAGAAAGCGATGGTAACGCTCATGCTGGCGGCGTGTGTCATGTGGATGCCGCTCGCGGCGGCCCAGGATAAGGACCCCGCAAAGCCATTCCTGGGAAAATGGAACCTGAAGATGGAATTCAACGAGCGCGTTTTCGAGTCCAAGCTGACCATCACCAAGGACGAAGAAGGCAAACTGGGTGGGACCTGGGAGTCGCAACGCGGCAAGAGCAAGTTAGAAGACGTAAAAGTGAAAGAGGGTGAGTTGACCTTCGCGCGCACGATGAACCGGCAGGGGACGGAGAGGACCATCACCAGCAAAGCCAAGATTAAGGAAGGTAAACTCGTCGGCGCCATGATAACCCGGCGGGGTGAAAGGGCCTTCACGGGCATACGCCCGAAGCCCGAAGAAGCAGAACAGGCCGGGCAAGGCCGGCGCGGAGGCGGCGTGGCCGGAATGCTCCAGCGTTTGGATACCGACGGCGACGGAAAAATTCAGGAATCCGAAGCCCCCGAGCGCATGCAGCAGTTCTTTGGAATGATCGATTCCAATGGCGATGGTGAACTCGACACCACTGAGCTCGAGGCCATGATGGAGTACCGCAGGCAGCAGCAAGGAAACTAGACCGGACCGCACGCGGTTCATTGGATATAGACGGTCTTGACGAAGCACGACCCAGCATCGAGTTGGGTCGTGCTGTTCTTCTTTATTCCGCACGCCCCAAGCGGGGTAGGCCTCGTGCGCAGCATCAACGATTCGCGAGACCCTCTGAGTTTAGATCTCGGGATAACTGCGAATGGGTTGGCCCGTTGCTGGGTTAATCGAGCCCAATGCCATCGTGGTATCCGTTGCTCTTTTTGTTGCAAGTCTCTGCGAAAGTCTGAACCCGCACCCCATTTTCGGGTGCCACCGCCAAACTCGTTTGGGGGTGCCCAGATCGCATCGCCA
>JASJYE010000004.1 GCA_030123645.1 Candidatus Hydrogenedentota bacterium
CATCAATCCGCCCGTTCTTCTGGATCGCGAATTGGTAGTAGTCCGTGTTGAGCGAGCGGTACTCCTGGCCGGGCCGGTAGGTAAACTGGGCGTAAACTACGGAGGTCGTCCCCAGCGCGAGAAAGAGCAGGGCGCCTGCGCAGTGGAAAGATCGGATTGTGCGTAGTACGGTCATGAGCGTTCTTGCCTAGTGCCTAGTGGTTAGTCAAGTTTGAATTTTCGGGTATGGTCGTTTGATTCGTGCTTCACTCGTGGTGAATTGCCAAGTTCCGCATGGGCTAAAGCCCATCCTACCCCTAAATGCAAGATAGACCATCCACTAGCGTATCCGCACGCGCCGGCCGCTAGCGCTCGAGGTGTAGGCCGCCAAGGCGACCTCCAAGGCATGACGCCCCGCCGCCCCCGACATCGTCAATTTCTCCTTGCCATCGAGGATGTCGAGCCAGTGCTTGATTTCCACGTCCCAGCCCCCCTTAGTTGGGTCCTTGTCGAGCGTGCGCCACTCGACCACGCTGTCCTTGCCCGCCGACGCCTTTCCGCGGCAGAGTTGAAGCCCCTTGATGTAATCACAAATCAGCGTCCCCTTCGTAGCATAGATTTCAAAGCCGCTGAAGCCCGGCATACTCGTCCAGCCCACTTCGATGTACCCCAGCGCCCCGTTCTTAAATTCAAGCTGCAAGAGAGCGTTGTCGTCCACGTCAATTTTCTTAATAAGCGTCGCCGCCTGCGCGCTCACAGACGCGATCGGGCCGATAAGCCAATGACACAGATCGATCGCGTGAATACCCATGTCCAGCATCGCGCCCCCCGCCGACAACTCCCTATTGTAGAACCACGAGCTCTTCGCCCAGCCCGGATAGGGCCCCCCGTGCGCAAACCTCACGCGGATCATGAACGGCTTGCCGATCCTCCGTTTCGCCAACAGTTCCTTGCAGCGCTGCGGCCCCCTGAACATCCGGTGCGTGAACCCGATCATCAACTTCCTGCGCGCCTTCTTCGACGCGGCGATCATTCTGTTCGCGTCCCGGAGCGTCGTCGCGATCGGCTTCTCGCATAGCACGTGGCACCCCGACCGGAGCGCCCCGACCGCCTGCTCGGCATGAAAGACGTTCGGCGACGCCACACTCACGACATCGAGTTCCTCCGACGCCAGCATCGTCTCGTAGTCTGAGTAGGCCCGCAGCCGCGGATACTCCTCCAGGACTTCATGGTGCCGCGCGACTGCCGGATCGGCAAATGCCACCAGCGTCGCTCGCCGGTCCTTTTGATATCCTGGAAGGTGGAGGGCCTGCGAGATCGCCCCCGCGCCGATCACTCCCGCCCTATATTTCACACTCTTCGCCATACCTGCGCCTTCCTGACCGCTTAGATAGTTTCTGTTGCGGAAACATACTATCCATGTCATTCCCGCGGAGGCGGGAATCTCAAGAAGTGCCCGGCGACCGCGAACTCATGCTGAGATTCCCGCCTTCGCGGGAATGACCGGAGGGAGGGTCTTCTCCTCCTTTAGCTTTCCGCAACAGGAACTAGATAGAGGAGTCTACTGAGCGCCGTGCCGCGCTTCAAACGCCCTCAGATAGGATTCGACCCACCCAATGGGGCTGTTTCAATTTAGGACAGCCTTGGGTGGAATTGGCACGCCCAGACCCGCGACAGTCTCCGTAAGTCCTTTATTTTCAACATGAAAGGCTTGGCACGTGGCTTGCCTTTCTCCTATGGAAGGAAGTGAAAATCCATTGGAGGAGAACCATGCGACTCGATAAATTGACGATTAAATCGCAAGAAGCCGTCGCCGAGGCGATGGATGCGGCTTCAGAACATGGCCACGCTGAAATCACACCGCTGCATCTGCTTGCGGCCCTCGTGTCGCAGGAGCAGGGCGCCGTGCCGTCCATTTTGCAGCGGATTGGCGTAACCCCGCAGCAAATCAGGGCGCAAGCAGACGAAAAACTTTCGAGTCTGCCCCGAATTTCCGGCGCCCCCACAGGCGGGCCAGGTCTCGGGAGCGCGGCGCACAAGGCCCTCGACGAAGGCTGGACAATCGCCCACGGCCTCAAAGATGAATACCTCAGCAGCGAGCACATCCTGCTCGGCATCTTGGCCCTGCAATCCGATCCCGCAACGGAAATCTTAACGAGCAACGGCATATCTCAAGACGCGGTTCTCGCCGCGATGCGCGATGTCCGCGGCAGCCAACGCGTGACCGACCCCAACGCCGAGGATCAGTACGACGCGCTCGCGAAGTATACGCGCGATCTCACACAACTCGCCCGAGCGGGCAAACTCGACCCCGTCATCGGGCGCGACGAGGAAATCCGCCGCGTGATTCAGGTCCTTTCCCGCCGCACGAAAAACAACCCCGTCTTGATCGGCGAACCCGGCGTCGGCAAGACGGCCATCGTCGAGGGCCTTGCCCAGCGCGTGGTCGCGGGAGATGTACCGGAGAGTTTGAAGGACAAACGCGTGGCCACGCTCGATCTGGGCGCGCTCATTGCAGGTACGAAATACCGCGGCGAGTTCGAAGAGCGCCTCAAGGCCGTACTCCGCGAGGTCGAGGAAGGCGCGGTTAATATTATCCTCTTCATCGACGAGATGCACACGATCGTCGGGGCCGGCGCGGCCGAAGGCGCGATGGACGCGTCCAACATGCTCAAGCCGGCGCTCGCGCGCGGCGGGTTGCATTGCATCGGGGCGACTACGCTGAACGAGTACAAAAAGCATGTCGAGAAGGACGCGGCGCTCGAGCGCCGGTTCCAGCCCGTCCTCGTCGGCGAGCCGAATGTCGAAGATACCATCGCGATCCTGCGGGGCCTCAAGGAAAAGTACGAGGTGCATCACGGCATCCGGATTGAAGACGGCGCCCTGGTGGCCGCGGCCATCCTCAGCGACCGCTACATCTCGGATCGCTTCCTGCCCGACAAGGCGATCGACCTGGTCGACGAGGCGTCGTCCCGCATTCGCATCGAAGTCGAGAGCATGCCCTACGAGATTGACGTCCTCGAACGCAAACTCCGCCAACTCGAAATTGAGCACCTCGCCCTGAAAAGGGAGAAGGGGAAAGCCAGCAAGGAGATGCGCGAAGGCATCGAACGGGAGCAGGCCGAGATCCGCGAGCAGCTTAGCGGCATGAAAGCTCAGTGGCAGGCCGAAAAGGACGTCGTCGAGGCGATCCGGAAGATCCACGAGGAAATAGAGGAAGCCAAGCGCGAGGAAGAAATCGCCGAGCGCGCGGGCGATCTCGACAAGGTCGCTAAGATTCGCTACGGCGCCTTACCGGCACTCGACAAGCGCCTCGAAAAAGAGAACGAGAGGCTTGCCGAAGTCCAAAAGGAAGGCAGCTTCATTCGCGAAGAGGTCACCGAGGAGGACATCGCCAAGATCGTGTCCAGTTGGACCGGTATCCCGGTCGACAAGATGATGGAAGGCGAAATGGAACGTCTCCTGAAGATGGAAGACGAGCTTAAGAAGCGTGTCGTCGGCCAGGAACGCGGCCTGCGCGTGGTCTCCGACGCCGTCCGGCGCGCCCGGGCAGGTCTGAAGGAGCCCGACCAACCGATCGGCTCATTCATCTTCCTCGGGCCGACTGGCGTCGGCAAGACGGAGCTGGCACGAGCACTCGCCGAGCTGCTCTTTGACGACGAGAAGGCCATGGTCCGGCTCGACATGAGCGAATATACGGAGAAACATTCCGTCGCGCGATTGATCGGCGCACCCCCCGGCTACGTCGGCTACGAGGAGGGCGGACAACTCACCGAAATCGTCCGCCGGCGCCCGTACTGCGTCATCCTGCTCGACGAAATCGAGAAAGCGCACCACGACGTATTCAATGTGCTGCTGCAACTGCTCGACGACGGGCGGCTCACCGACGGGCAGGGCCGCACGGTGAACTTCAAGAACACCGTCGTGATCATGACCTCGAACATCGGATCCGAGATCTTCGGACAAGGGGGTACCGACGAAAGCAACGAGGAGTTTATCCTGGACGCCCTCAAGCGGCAGTTCCGGCCGGAGTTCTTGAACCGCGTCGACGACGTCGTCGTGTTCCATCCGCTCGGAAAAGAGCAGCTTCGAGAGATTGTCGACATTCAGGTCGGCCTGCTCGAAAAACGACTCTCCGAGAAGCGGATCGGCATAGAATTGACCGACGAGGCGCGCAACCTCCTCGCCGAGCGCGGCTACGACCCTGTATACGGTGCGCGGCCCCTGAAGCGGGTTATCCAGCGCATGGTGCTGGATCCGCTCGCGATGGAATTTCTCGAAGGGAAATTAAATGAGGACAGCCTGCTGAGCGTCGGCGTCGACGGCGATAAGCTCACGTTTACCAGCAGAGTCGCCCAAGCCGCCTAGCGCGCTTTGAGTTTAGAGGCTTCGTGTTGCGCAGTATCAGCAAACGGGCCCATATAAACTAAAGATGCTCTAGCTGGCGGCAGCCGCTCCGCGGGGGCGACGACTAGGGATAAAGGCTCGGAACGCGCTCGCTGCGGTAGACGGCCCAGCCCATCGCGGGGTCATCGATCACGACCTCGAAGACTTTTTCCGCGGGGCTCTCGTGCGTCACTTCGAGGATGCGCGCGAAATGATGGCCGCCGAAGATGTCTCCAGAGATCTCCCCCTCCTTGCTTCTCCTTCGCCCGCCGTCCGTGATGAGGATGTTCTCCTTCACAGGCAACCAGTCCACCTCCGAGATGAACGGCGAGAAGAAAATCTCGTCTTTCGGGCCGCCATATGACCAGACCTGCCTGACTTCACGCGTCTCCTCGTCGATCTCGAATTCGACCGCGCGGCTCCACGACTCCTCGGCCTTGAGCTTGGGCTCCCCGGGCCGCGCGCGGATCGTGCCGTTGTCAAACATGATCAGCGTGCCGTGGGGCGTAATTTTGGCGGAATGCTGGTGCGAGTTCCACAGGAAATCCTCGCCAACCGGCGTCAACAGGTACTTCTGCCAGGGTTCGTCCCAATCTTCGTGGGTACCCATGAGCCAAACGAGCTCCCCGGACTTCAGGTCGATTTTGTATACGACGTCTTGATTATAGGACGACAGGACGACGGCGTCATCCGCCGCGTCGTAGAAAATGGAATTCGTGTGGGCCCAATCCTTGGCCGGCTTCTCCAGCACATCTTTATACGCCTGCGCATAGAAACCCGTTCCCAGCGAGCCGTAGCCGATGCGGTAGGGGTCAAGGATGTCAAAGATTTTATACTCGCGCACCTTGGTTCCATCAGGCTTAAACTCGACGATGACGTCGCCGATGACTTGGCTGGGTTCCCGAGGCGAGTCGGGCTCCGTTTCGCTCGAGTGATAATCTTCGAAATTACGGACTTCCGTGCTGAGCATCAGGAAGTTTCCGTTCTCCAGGACCTGGTGATCATGATGGAAAAGATCCGTATCCACCGGAATGCTATCTTCCGAGACCTCCTTTGGGACGCCGGTGGTGTGCCATTCCCGAAGCGTGTTGCCCAGCATGTCGATTTCGGCCATTCTTCCATTGCGACTAATTTGATACGTAAAGGTGCCGTGCCCAGTAGGAATGAGATCGCCGATGGGATGATCGGTCAGGTAGTACCAAACGATCTCGGCATGTGCGTCAAGCGCCACCACCAGACCGAAGTTCTCGTCAGGCCCGGCCCCGGCCCAGCGAAAGAGCGGCACAAGCGTGTAGCCGGGCTCCATTTTTCGTGACCGGCTGATTTTCAGATCGAAGGGCGGAAAATCGTCCGGAATGGGATCCGTTTCTATTTCCAAAATATCGGATGTCGCTTCGGATCCGGCCCGATCTTTCACGGTGACACGCAGCGAATTCGTCCGGCCCGGACGCAGCCCGAGAACCATCAGGTCGTGCTCCGTCGCATATTCGTCTTTCGGTGTTACGATCACCGTCTTGTTTCCGTCGTCAATATGCAGCGTCGCCAGGGCCGGTTTGTCCGTGGAAAACGTTAGCTGCGCCGCGAGCGGCACATGGCCGCTGGGGTTAATCGTGAGCTTAAGATCGCTAATGGTCTGCGCGGAAACCGGCAGCGAGACGGCCAAAACGATAGCCATC
The DNA here is from genome assembly GCA_030123645.1 of Candidatus Hydrogenedentota bacterium. Classification (GTDB taxonomy): domain Bacteria; phylum Hydrogenedentota; class Hydrogenedentia; order Hydrogenedentales; genus JASJYE01. The sequence goes on from JASJYE010000004.1 coordinate 6,042, forward strand.
GCAGCGTGTCGAGAAATTTGTCGCGATATCACATCGTGCCTCCCAGCGTTATAAGACCCATTTCGCGTCTGCTCTTGCGCCCCAGAGCTACGTTTTCTGCCTATAAGTATCCTAAGGATTCAAGGTCCTCGATTTCGTCCGGATCCAACACATCGTGGACCCCCGCCGCAACACGCGGTTCCAACGCGTTCTCCTCACAGTATCGTTCATAGGCCGCGAGCGCGCCACGCGCCCTCTCAAGCGCCTCCCCGCCCTCATCGAGAAGGTTCACCCTTTCATCCGGGTCGCGCTCAAGATCGTAAAGGGCCTCGAATCCTTCCGCGCCCCACGGCGGCGGCGGCTCGATCGTCCCGTCCTGCATCCCTTTCCTGAGTTCATTGAAACGGGTCGCAACGGAATAGCGCTCCACTGGCCGCGCCCAGTTCGACGACGCGATATACTTCCAATCGCCAAGCACCACCGAGCGGACGATCGCCCGCTCCCGGATCACAAGTTCAGCGATCTGCGCCTTCTCCGGCGGCCGGAAAGCGAAGCGATCACCCGCGGACCTGAAAAGCGATTCACCATCCAGGCCCGCCACCTCAGCCGGAATTTCGAATAGGGTTAGGAGCGTCGGCGGCAGATCGGCCAGGCTCACGCGCGAACGAATCCTGCCGGGCTCAACCGCCCCCGGCGCCCAAACGATCAACGGCACGTGCAAGACCTCGTCGAACAAGGTCCACGCGTTGCCCACATAGCCGTGCTCCAGGAATTCCTCGCCGTGGTTCGAGGTAATGACGATGGTCGTGCGGTCCAGTTTGCCCTGCTGCTCCAGACCTTTCACAAAACGCTCGATACATTCGTCCGTGTAGGCGATCTCCGCGTCGTAGCGCCTAAGGAGTTCCTGCACAGCAGGATTCTCCGGGCCTTCAATCGCCTCGATCGCCGCCTTGTAGTCCTTGCGAAAGGCCAGCATATCGAGCGGCTCAGCCGCCGCGCCGCCGCCGAGACGCTCGTAGAACTCGTCCAAGGGCGTGTAGGGTTGGTGCGGATCGAGGTAGTGCAGATACAGCATAAACTTGTCATCCGCCGCATCGTTAGTGAAATCCAGCGCGCGCTTCGACACCTCATATCCGGACCACGGATTGTCCAAGCTCCCAATCTGGAGGTCTTCGAATCCTTTCGTGAAGCCCTTCCCCCTAACGAGCGGCTGATTGCTCACGATGCCCGTGTAATACCCTGCCCGGGCGAACCATTGCGGGAGCGTGGAGGTCTCATCGAGAGGGTGGGACTCGAAGAGCCCGACCGTCCCGCCGCTTGTAGGCAGTCGACCGGAAAACAGTGCCGAGAGGGATTGCGTAATGTATGACGAGTTCGAGCTCGCGCGCTCAAACAGCAGCCCATTTGCGGCGAGCGAGTCGATGAAGGGCGTGGTCGCTTTGTCGTAACCGTAGCAGCCGAGATGGTCCGCACGAAGCGAATCGACAACAATCACGACCAGGTTGCGGTCTTTGAAGCTCGACACCGAAATGCCGGAGAGCGGAGTCGACGCGCCCGGTTCATCAGGTTTCGAGCAGCCCCCGAGCCAAAGAGCGACACACAAAGCGACTACTGCATGAAATTTTAATTCGCTCACAGTCAACGCAACTCTCCCGATATCCTTCCCGAAATGAGCGCAAGCAAGGTATCCCATCGGCGTTCAAACAACAATGACTCTGGGATAGCGACCCGCCCACAGCTTTGTCGTGAATGTTCCTATTTGTACGGCCCCATCCATTCGCCGGCGGCGATGAGCTGCTTCTCCTCGCCCCCATACGTCGTAGCCACGACATCCACGTCGTCCGACGAAATCATCATGTCAGTGTGAACGGTAGATTCGTTGCACCCGAGTGCCTCGACCTCCTCCTGACCCATCGATGTGCCTCCATCGAGGCAGAATTTGTACGCCTGTCCGACCGCAATATGACAGGCCGCGTTCTCGTCGAAGAGGATCTCCTGAAAGACGCGGCCCGAGCGATATACCGGCGAATCGATCCCGACCAGCGCCACCTCGCCGAGTCTGCGGCCCCCTTCATCGCTGTCAATGTAGACCTCAAAAGTATCCGCCCCCTGCGAGGCCTTGAAATCGGTAATCACGCCGTTTTCGAAGTTTATGCTAAGATCCTTGATGAGTTTCCCATTGATAATAAAGGGGCGCGTCGCGCGCGCGTGCCCCTGCGTCAGGCGGTAATCCGGCGTCGTAAATACCTCCTCTGTCGGGAGGTTCGGTTCAAAGTCCACCCCGCGCGTACTCGTCTCCTGGCCTCCCTTCCATATCGCCTTCTCAGACAGACCGACCGTCAAGTCCGTCCCCGGACCAACGAAACGGAGTTCCTTAATCTTGAGATCCGTGAGCTTTCGCCCACGGCTTTGAAGCGTTTCGTTGTGCTCCCGCCAGAGATCGAGGCACGCCGGTCTATCCGCGCGGCACAACGCAAAAATGGCCTCCCAAAGCTTTTCATAGGCCTCATCCGCACCAAGCTCCGGGTAAACCTTCTGGCCCCACCGTGGCGTCGCCGCCGCTGCGACACACCAATGCGCCTTCGACTTGCCCACGCCCTCATCGTAGAAATACTTCATCGCCAGATGGCGATGGAGGCGCACCGTATTCAGCTTTTTCGGATCGAGCGGAGTCAAAAGGTCCGGATATTCCATCCCAATCAGCTTCAGATTCGCGCCCTGCTCTTCGACGATCGACGTGTATTTCTGGGTCACATACTCAGGGACGAATTTCAGGTCGTCCTCCTGCGAAGCTTCGATACGCAGCTTCATCGCGCGCGGTTCGTCAAGGTCAAGATCGACGAACTTCGCACCTCGTTCGTAGCACGCCTCCGCAATCAGCATCGCAACATCGCGATGGATCGCCTCCGTGGTAATGTTGACAACCTGCCCGGGCTGCACATTGAGCCCATGCGTCGCAATAAGTTCCGCGTAACGCTCGAAATCCTTGTCAAACCCTTGAAGCAACATGGGAAAGCACCCTCAATCATATTTCCGCCGATACGAGCCGAAATAGTACCAGAAAAGCTTGATCGGGAATGATAATCGCCCCATTGATGCGGAGCGAAAGCGCCGCCGCGGGCCTTAGCACTTTGTCGGACTTCGGTGTACTCATCTCTGGAAGTCCTTATATATCAATGCTCTATTTTTCTACATAAACACCTCGTACTATTGAAAACAAACGACTTAGGAACAAAGTCCGACAGACTGTTAGGATGGAAATCGCCAGAAACAAGCGGAGAAAGGACCAAATCATACCTCAGACATGTCATCTGTTCCTGGAAGCAATCTTATAAGGTCATGGCCGGGCGGGCAGCTTGCCGGCCGGTTTCAGTATTTGGGGAACAACGCGGTCGCGGTCCATGGCAAGGACACCTCGATCCGCCTGATGGCCGGGCAGTACCGTAGTTCACCATGGCACAAGCACTTGATTCCAGCCGTCGATGCCTCTGTTTTCGCCTCTATGCGAAATGTGCCCGGAACTTCGAGGCCCGACTGGCAAAGTGCATCGATGTTGAAGCGTGACAATACGGTGTGGCGAATGCTATGCTGTCGGTCTTTGGCTAAGTCATTGAGGATAATTCTATGGTTCCGTCCGTCAACATCCACAGCAGTGTCGCAGTCTACGCCCAAATTGAAAACGAAATTCGTTTCGCCATCGCATCGGGGAGATTGAAATTCGCGGATCGCCTTCCGTCCGTCCGACAGATGTCGGAGACCTTGGGCGTCAATCCCAATACGGTTGCAAAGGCTTACCGCGATCTGGAGGTCATGGGCCTACTATATACCCGAAGGGGAATGGGCGTGTATGTCAACAAGGGTGTACAGGCCAATTGCCAGGAGAGCTGCGGTATACAGATTGCCGAGAAGCTTCATGAGGTGACGCAGGAGGCCAAGGCGGCGGGTATGAACAAGAAGGAGATCGCTGCCGTGGTAGCCAAGAGCTTTGCCGTGGACGGAAGTCCATACCTTGAAGTCCCCAAAGACATCATTGCATTGGCGAAGACTCAAAAATAGCCTGCCCCGCAGGAACTATAAGATCGCTGGTGTCGCAGCCGTGAACAGGCCGGAGGAAGAGTTGCGTTATTACGCTATCCGGCACAGGTCCCACCAATGCCCCACATGGTCGCCCAGCTTTAGTCCTTCCAGATAAACCATGTCGAGCTCTGCCTTGCCGTAGTCTTCTGTCGCCGCTTCTTCTTCGCAGAAGTAGTTGGCGACGTGCACAGCCGTTAAAGGCGTAAAGCTTTCTTCTTCCTCAAAGGTATACATCTCATCCGGATCGCCGGATGGAAAGAAGTGATGGCTGATACCTTTTACGATATCGTCTGCGAGGCCCCACAAATCGAGCAGATAAGCCCCGATCTCTGCATGGGTGACTCCCAGAACTTTCTTCTCAGCCTGAATGAGTGTCGATCCGTGGTCGCGCGCATGTGCCAGAACTTCGTCGAATTCAGCGGGCAGCTTTGAGGCCAATATCAGCAGACCGATGTCATGCAGTAAACCTGCGGTGTAGGAATCGTCAATAATCGGCCTGTTGGTCGTCTCGAATTCCGCTATGCATCTGGCATATTCGCCTACAGTCAGCCCATGTTCCCACAGTTCATCGAGATCGAATCCCTCGGATAGCTCATCCTCTTTGACATTTTCAAAGAGTTCGGCCATGAGAACGAAACTCTTTAAGTTTTCCAGGCCGAGCATATGGGTGGCGTACATCACATTCGAAACACGGTCCTTATGGGCCGTGTGAGTATTCACGAGTTTAAGGACTTTGGCGGTCATGCCGGGATCCTTCGATATAATTTGAGCGACACGTTCTAAGGATGGCTCGGGAGAATTGATTTCCTCCATGATGCGCCAGTAAAGTACGGGTACCGAAGGGAGCGTGCCCATGCGCATCAGCGTCGTCTTTACCGTAGAATTCTTCATCCGCTCACATAATGTGAAGGCACGCGCAAGAATGTTTCGGAGGTGGTCCGGATCGCAGGGCTTCGCTAAGATTTGATGCGCTACGTTTGCGGCTTCTATCAAAGACTCCGCGCCGAGATTCGCAGAAAGCACGATTCGGATCATCTCAGGAGACTTTTCACACACCTTGCCCAAGAACTCGGCCCCTTGCATGCCGGGCATGTGCAAATCAGACACGACCACGTCGAATCCTTGTTCCGCCTCCATAAGCAAGAGTGCCTGCTCGCCCCCGGTCGCAAAGCTCATGTGCCACGAAGATCGCATACGATGCAACATGTGTTTGAGGCCGTTTAGGAGGTTTTCATCGTCGTCGACGAACAGCACTCGCTTCATGATAATTGAATCTCTCCTCCCTCTGCGCATGAGCTGGAGCGAAAATACAAGGAACGAACTACTTACTTGTAAAATATACCCGGTTTTGTAAAGAAATTACCACTTTCAAGAGCCCGGGCTCTCAATCTCCAGCTGTAAGTACCTGTGAATAAAGCCTTTAACTAATTAAAACAAGCACGCCCCAAGAATTGGAGTATTCGATGGGGCGCAGCCAAAAATGTCGGAGAACTCAGGAATAGACGCCACTGGTCCATTTGACATAGCCTTCTCATGAAATGACTCAAAGATGAACGAGTTTGGCGCCGGAACGTCGAGTCTTTTATTGGCGCCCTGTGCCGGCCGAAGGCGCAGTAGCAGCAAACGGACCGATATAAACTGAAAGTGCTCTAGCCAATGGAGAAGAGCTCGCGAATATGACACCGCCCTACGCAAAAAAAGTCCCACGGAAATTGGAAATGCATGGACATGCCCGCCTCGACGATTACTATTGGCTGCGGGAGCGGGAGAATCCAGAAGTCATCGCCTATCTTGAAGCGGAGAACGAATACACCGGAAGAGTGATGGCGCACACCGAAGCCTTCCAGGAATCGCTCTTCGAAGAAATTAAGGCGCGTATAAAGCAGGACGACAGTTCCGTGCCATATAAACTGAAGGACTTCTACTACTACGCCCGATTCGAGGAGGGCAGGCAATATCCCATCCATTGCCGCAAACGGGGGGCGCTCGATGCCCCCGAGTCCGTCATGCTCGATCTGAACGAGCTCGCCATGGGCCACGACTTCTACGCCCTAAGCGGCCGTGCCATCAGCTACAAGCAGGACATTCTCGCTTATGCTGAGGACACCCGTGGCCGCCGCATCTACGGCATCCGCTTCAAGGACCTCGAAACCGGGGAAATCCTGGAGGACGTAATCCCGGAAGTCACCGGGCACATGGTCTGGGCCAACGACAACAAGACCCTATTTTACAGCAAGCAGGACCTGGTGACCCTTCGGTCTTACCAAATCTACCGGCACACGCTCGGCACTGGACCGGATGCCGACGTACTCGTCTATGAAGAGCCCGATGAGACCTTCACATGCCACGTTGGCAAATCCCGATCCCGAAAATTCATCATCATCGCTTCCTCGCAAACGCTTAGCAACGAATATCGCTTCTTGAATGCAGATGAGCCGGCGGGAGAATTTATGCTCTTCGCGCCGCGCGTGCGGAACCACGAATACATCCTCGACCATTACGGAGACTATTTTTACGTGCGGAGCAACGATCGGGCGCAAAACTTCCGCCTGATGCGCACGCCTGAAACCGACACGGCCCAGGGCAATTGGGAAGAGGTCATCCCGCACAGGGAAGAGGTCTTGCTGCGTTCCTTCGAACTGTTCAAGGAGCATCTGGTTCTCGAAGAGCGCAAGGACGGCCTGGTCCGCATCCGCATCCTCCCCTGGGACGGCAGTGCTGAGCATTATCTCAATTTCGGCGAGCCTACCTATCTGGCCTACGTCGGTCACAATCCGGAAGCGGATTCCCGGATTCTCCGTTACGGCTACACCTCGCTCACTACCCCCAATACCATCTACGATTACGATATGGGCACGCGTGAGAAGACGCTGATGAAGCGCGACGAGGTCCTCGGCGGCTTTGAGTCTGCCGACTATACAACCGAGCGCCTCGACGCCACCGCGCGCGACGGTACGAGGGTCCCTATCTCAATTGTTTACCGCAACGACCGGCCCAAGGGCGTGTCCGGTCCGCTGTTGCTTTACGCCTACGGCTCGTATGGAAACAGCACAAACGCGACCTTCAGCTCTCCCCGGCTCAGTCTTCTCGATCGTGGATTCGCCTTCGCCATTGCGCACGTGCGCGGAGGCCAGGAGCTCGGCCGGCGCTGGTACGACGAGGGCAAGCTCCTGAACAAGAAAAATACCTTTGCCGACTTTGTCGATTGCGCGGACTATCTCGTCAGCCGTGGCTACACCAGCCCCGAACACCTATTTGCCACTGGAGGCAGCGCGGGCGGTCTTCTCATGGGCGTGATCGTCAATATGCGCCCTGAACTCTTCTGTGGCGTCGTGACCCGTGTCCCCTTCGTCGACGTTGTCACCACCATGCTCGACGACGACATCCCCCTCACCACCAGCGAATATGACGAATGGGGCAACCCAAACGACAAAGAGTATTACGACTACATCCTCTCCTACTCTCCATACGACAACGTTGCATCGAAGGCCTATCCCAACCTTCTCGTCACCACGGGGCTCCACGATTCACAGGTACAATACTGGGAACCCGCGAAATGGGTGGCGAAGCTCCGCGCCAATAAGACCGGAAGCAACCGGCTACTCCTCAAAACGAACATTGAAGCCGGCCATGGCGGCGCATCGGGAAGGTATAACGCCTACAAGGAAACTGCGCTGGATTACGCCTTCATGCTCGACCTCGCGGGCATCAAGGAATAAGTGAAGCCTGCGCGCGATGAATTTTTTCGCGCGGATTGGCGCCGAACGGGGAACGCGCGATAATTGGCGCTACCGCCGGTCGCGCTTCTTCGTTTCCGTGTTGAGGCTTCCCTCGAGGTAGGCCTTCATCCGGCGCTGCGTCTTCTCGATCACCTTGCGCAACTGCTTCGCCTTTTTCTCCGCGTGGGGGTTTCCCGGGTCGATCTCGAGCGCTTGCTCCATATACTTGAGGGCGTCCGGATAATCGCGGCTCTTGATAAAGCCAATCCCCGCATTGACGGTGGAGACAACCAACTTGCGGCGAATCCGAGCTGAATCAGGATGGTTTTGACGCGCCAGTGAATACTGCTCTGTGGCCGGCTGATAGTTCCGCTGCTCGAAATAGAAATCGCCCATCGATTCCTCTTGCTCGAGTTGGACACGCTCGCGCTTTCCGGCCCCGTCGCCGTCGCCCTGGGACGGCTGAGCGTCGAGCCGGCTCTTTTCTTTGTATTGCTCAAGTGTGTAGACGCCTGAGACGGCCGAACTCTCGACCAGCACATTGATGTTGTTGGAAGTTTCATCTTTTGGGATCAGGTAAAAGCGGGGATGGTCCGGATTGTAGAGGTTCATCGTCTTTCCCTTGAGCACCTCCCCATCCTCGAATTCCACGACGACGTCCGTGCCACCCGGGGTGTATTCTTGAACATTTTCACTGGGCTCGAACTTACCGTCGTAGCTCTTGACGTGGCAGATGTACTTGACGTCTTCAAAACGCACCCGCAAGGACTCGCCGGTCGCTGTGCCGTCATCGTTCTCGCACTCCAGATGAAACCCGGTATCGCGAAGGTTCATCGTCCGGCACGCCCCCTGTGCCGTTTGGCCGTTGCGAAAATGAACAACCTGCGCGTGGCGAGACCGCCGCCTACGGCCTTCAGTCAGCTTACGCTCAAGCTCGAGCTTCTCCCCGATGGGCTTATAGTGCTTTTTACAGTACAGATTGCCTTCGTGCCGCGTGAAGCAATCCTGACAGTAAAACGAGCCGCAAACTGAGCAGTATCCCGCTACGTCCCGCGTCAAGTGGTTCGGGCACTTCATACTCCACTCCTCCCGGGGCATGCCGTTTATTGGCGCCCCAAGCTAAGGTAGTATACTTAAACGGTTTACGACATAACCGCAGTACCTTACGACTAATGCGTTATGATGACGATACCGCCCGACCACTTCCTTCACTAATGTATGCTAGATCATTGACCTGCGATTTGCAAGATATGGCGCTCAGGACGGAGCCAATGTACTGGGTTCATCCTCGGACGTGTAGGTACAAAGCGAAGCATAATGTCTTGAATTGAGGCCGTTCATGCGCCATAGTGGATGCTGGGCGGGTGGGGACGGCCCCAAATCCCAAACAGAGTGCCCGCCGTGCAGTTATGCCAACAAATCGAGAACACGATTCCCAAAGCCTTCCGGAAACCGCCTCGGCAGCATCGCCGACGGCTCATCGAAGTGCCCGCATACCGGATGACACCTCACCGGCCATCTGGAACATCCGGGAAGCGCGAAACCCCGACTTCGTGGAGCGCGAGGCCCAGCTCCTGCGAATTGAGCGAGATCTGTCTGAGCATGGTATCGCCGTCCTTAATGAAGACACTCCCTCGGTGGGAGGCGTCGGCAAGAGTCAGTTGGCGCGCGAGTACGCGTACCGGCACGCTGATGAGTATCAAGTCGTTTGGTGGGTCCAGGCAGAAGAATCCGGCGCGCTCCAATTCGGATATGCGCAACTTCTGACTGCGCTCAATCTCCTTGCAGGCGTGCAGGATGAGCCCCAGCACAGCGTTGAAGCCGCTCGCGATTATCTCTCCAATCATAGCGGCTGGCTTCTGATATTCGATGGGATCGAGAGCCCCGAAGCCCTAGAGCATTCCCTCCCGGCCAAAGGGGCGGGTCACGTGATCGTGACGACGCTACTGGGCGCAGCCTCATTGCCGCACGAGAGCATACCCGTCGGTCCTCTTGCGCGCGACGAATCGCTCCTTTATCTTCAGAAATGTCTACCCGGTATCGACGCCGAGGAGGTCGAATCAATCACGGATCAGCTTGACCGCAGTCCGCTGATTCTGCATCTGATTACAAGGTATATTACCGGCGCCCGCGTCAGCGTCCGCGAAGCCCTTGCGACACTACGCTCGAAGACCCCGATTCCGCTGCGGAGCAACGTCACGAAGGAAGTTTACAAAGGGGTGCTGCGCATCATCGTGGGGATGATCCTCGAGCGCCTTAGAAAGCGCCACCCCTCCGTGCGGGACCTTGCGACGGTCTGCGCGTTTCTGGCCCCGCACGACATCCCCTTTTTTCTCCTAAACCAAGACATTGAGGGCCTCTCGAGGCGCCTCTCGGAAACGGTGCGCAACGAGAAGGCCCTCAACGATTCTCTGGACACTCTAGAGGCATTTGGACTCATTGAGAGACACGACACCTCCATCTCAATGCACGAGATTGTTCAGGAGGCGATCCGAGAGCAGCTCACGCAGGAATCGCACAAGGCATGGGCCACCGCCGCGGTGCGTCTCATTACGGGCGCCTTTCCTTTCAGACAGAACTATAGGACACCAATCCCCACTTGCAACCGGCTGCTTGCCCACAGCCTGGGCGCGACCCAGTACGCCGAGGAGGCCGACGTGGCCAAGGAGAGCTCCGCACTGCTCCTCTACCATGTGGGCTTGTACCTGCACGGGCGCAGCGCCTTGGACGAGGCCAAAACCTGCTATCTCCTCTCCATCGCTATTGGACACAAGGTGTACGGCGTTACGCACCCTACCTTCGCCACGCGTATCAATAGCCTCGGCATCGTCGAGCACGAGCTCGGCAATCTCCAAGAAGCCAAGGAGTGCTTCGAGAAAGCCTTTGAAATCTGCGAGGCGCTGTTCGGTCCGCTTCACGAGGCGGTTTACACCGTAGACGACGACGCCATGCTTACCATGCCAATACGCAACCTCTGCATCATCCTCGAGGAGCTCGGCGACATCGAGGCCGCCCAGTTCACCTACGAGCGCGCCATGAAGATCTACCTCGAGGTTTACGGCTGGAACCATCCCGCCGTTGCCGAGTGTGCCAACCGCTTCGGCCAGACCTGGCACCGCCTCGGCCGGCCCGCCAAGGCGAGAAATTGTTTCGAGAAGGCCGTCCTCGCCGAGGAGAGTTCTGCGGAAGCCGACGGCGAGATTCTCGCCCTCTATCTCAGTAATCTGGGCTCGGTGTTGATGGAACTAAACGAACTGGCCCTTGCCCACGAGCGTCTCGAGCGGGCCTTGCGCCTTGACCGGCTGGCCTTCGAGGACCGGCATCCCGCGATAGGCCGCGATCTCGCCAACCTCGGCAACGCCAATCGCCTCTTGCGACGCTTCGACGATGCTGAGCGATGCTACAAAGAGGCCTTGGATATCATCGAGGGAACGGAGGAGCGGGATGCTCCCCATGTCGCTTCCTTGCTTAACCATCTCGGCGTCGTCCTCCTCGAGCTCGGCAAGGCCACCGAAGCGCGTACCTATCTCGAGCGTGCCCTGGCCCTCAATACGGCGCGCCAAGGCGAGAACTCTCCTGAGACTGTTCGCAACTTGATCAACCTCGGACGTACTCTCGATCACCTCGACGCGCACTCGGATGCAATGGAACACTTCAAGCGGGCCCTGAGTATCGTCGAAGCTGACAACGGCAAAAAGAGCGAGCGGCAGGCCACGATCATCTATCGAATCGGGCGGTCGCACCATGCGAACGACGAATTCGACGAAGCGCTTCAGTGTCTTCAACGCGCGATGAAGATCGATAAGGGCCTGTTCGGCGAACAACATACCGCCGTCGCGCGGGATGCCTTCGCGATTGGCAACGTCCTGGCGGACATGAACGACAACATGGTCGCCATGGGCCACCTTACGCTGGCGCTCGACATCTACGAGAATACGCTCGGGAAGAATGACCCCAAGGCACGAAAGGTTCGCAGAAGACTGGATGAATTGAGCCAATAAAACGCGGCCGCGGCGCCTCAGATCTTAATATTGTGCAGCGCCCACGACAGGCTTTAGAATGGGCCGTCGAGGGTAGGCACCTTAACGCAGATGTATCCAATCCAAACGAGGGACGCAGGAGGAACTCATGAGATACCACACGATTCGCTTTTTGACGATGCTGGTCCTTGCACTCGCGCTCGGGCTCAACGCGGGCGTCTGGGCCGGCGGCCTGCCGTTGGCCGCCCCGGAGGAAGTCGGACTTTCCGAAGCGCGGCTCGCCCGAATCACCGAAGCGATGAAAGAAGACGTCGAAAAAGGCGAGCTCCGAGGCGCCCTCGCCCTTGTTGCACGCAAGGGCAAAATTGCCTATTTCGAAACGGCCGGGATGGCGGATACCGAAAAAGGTGTGCCGATGCGCGAGGACACCATCTTTCGGATCTATTCAATGTCTAAACCCATCACCAGCGTTGCGGTGATGACCTTGTTCGAGGAAGGCCGCTTTTTTCTGAAGGACCCCGTCTCTAAATACCTGCCCGAACTCGGCGGCCTGAGCGTCATCGTTGAGGGTGAGGCCGAGTCGGACGGCCCCGTATTTAACCTGCCGGACGAGGACCCGGCCGAGCGTCCCGCTTCCCCGACGACCCTTCCGGATCTTAGGACCGTCCCCGCGAAACGCGAGATCACCGTACAAGACCTGCTGCGTCATACGGCCGGGTTTACCTATGGGTTCTTCGGTAATTCCGAGGTCGACAAGCTCTACACGCAGATGGGCATCTTAACTACGGACGAAACCATCGCCGAAACCGTCGAAAAGCTCTCAAAGATCCCGCTCAAACACCAGCCCGGCGAAAGGTGGGAATACAGCGTGTCCGTCGATGTGCTGGGGCGCTTCATCGAAGTCATCGCGGACCAGCCCTTCGACGAATTCCTGCAGGCACGTATTTTCGGGCCCCTCGGTATGGTGGACACGGGATTCTATGTCCCGGACGACAAACTGGATCGCTTTGCGCAACTCTACACGCCGGCCCAGGAGGGTGACGGCGTCGAACCCGCCCCACAGTTTTTCTCGCGCAACTTCGTCAACAATCCGACCTACTTCTCCGGGGGCGGGGGCATGGTCTCGACGGCAGCGGATTATCTGCGCTTCTGCCAGATGCTCCTAAATGGCGGAGAACTCGACGGTGTCCGGATCCTCAGCCGCAAAACGGTCGAGTTGATGACGGCCGATCACACCCAAGACATCGACATCGCCATGCGGCGCGGCGGGTATGGCTTCGGCCTGGGCTTCGCCGTGGCGCAAGACATCGGCCGGGCGGGTAGTCTCACATCCCCAGGCGAGTACAACTGGGGCGGGGCGGCCGGCACGAAGTTCTGGATCGATCCACAGGAGCAGCTGATCGGGATCTATATGGTTCAGATCCTGCCGCATACGGGGCTGCGTTTCGGCAACGAATTTAAGATTCTGGCCTATCAATCCATCGCGGACTAGGCAGATTCAATGGCGATGCCCTTCACTCCGCGTCACTGGAGACGCGCGAAGCTATTGCTTTAGCGTGCGCCGGAGCTTTCGCGCCCACTGCGCCCCCATCTCTTCATTCGCAGCGAAAAAGTTGCTCAGTTGCGAGAGCCGGTCGACTAGCGCATCGTCCACCTGGTGCTCGAGACGGCAGGCCTCTTGGTCGGCCCATTCGTCGTCAAAAAGCAGGACCTCCCTCAAAAAATCGTATAGCACCGCATGCCGGGCGGTCAGTTTATCCGCAATCGACTGCCCTTTCGGTGTCAGGTCGACGTAGCCGTATGAGCGATGCTCGACCAAAGCCTGTTCGCCGAGCTCGCGTACCGCGCGCGAGGCCGCGGGCCGGCTTACCTGCACCTGCTCGGCGATATCGCTGACGCTGCACACCTTCTCCCGTGTCAAAAGATCCGCGATCGCTTCGATGTACTGCTCCAGCGAGGGGCTTACATCCCTGGGTGGACCGGTGGAAGGGCTAAAGGTCGGCAAGGAAGTCCTCCTGTATACTGGAACACATCAAGTCACCCTCAAGAGACAATACCAACTTCGCCTCCCCGACTTCTAGCGAGAATGTGCAACGACCCCTGTCTATCCCACCTTAAACGCCTCGGCGAATTGATGGCCCGCAATCCAGCCGCTTTACGGCCGGGCAGCATTATCCGGTCACCAGGCGAAGGAGCCGGCGACGGTTAGCCGGGGGGCGCCTCGGGGGACGACGGGCAGGGGCATGTCGATCTGTTTTGTGGCGGGTTGGAGGCAGGTAGTGTCGTTGCAGGCTTGGAACCGGATGCGCGCGGTAACGGTGAGGTCTTTGATTTTGAGCTTGCCGGAGGCCTTGAGGTAGACGACAGGCATGGGGATGGCCGTCTGGTAGGTGTCGAGGGGAATGTTGAGTATCGGGTCGGTCTTGGTTTCTGCTTTGGGGTACTGAATGGGTCTGGCGAGCGTAATGCCTTTGGGCAGGTCGAGTTCGAGGCGGAAGGGGGTCATCTTCGTTTCGTTGGCGCCGTAGACGTGATAACGCTCGCGGATGTTGACGACGAAGGCCAGTTTGAAGGTATCCTTGGGCCATATCTGGTTGTGGGACCACATCCATTGGACATCGAGGAGGTCGGCGGGGTCTTCGGGGACGGGCACAGCGGCGGGAACGCCGCCGCCGGGCCGGCGCACGACGACGAGGTCGCGCACAGACTCGAATTCGGGCGGGTCGATGCCCTGAATCTTGGCGAGCTCCTCGAAGATGACATCGAGACGCGGGCGGGCCTCTTTCACGCCGGGGATGTAGGTCCGCAGCGTGCCTTCCTTGTCAATGAGGTAGACGCTGAAGATCTCGAAGTCGCCGCGCGTGATCTGGTCTGGATCGGCTAGAATCGGGAAGGTGTTGTGGACGAATTCGTTGATGCGCGGCAGCATTGCCGGGTCGCGCTCGATTTGCGCAATGGAGACGATCTGCGCGTCGAGTTGTTCGAAGATATCGATGTTTTCTTGCAGCTCAACGAGCTGGCGCAGGCAGTACAGTCACCACCAGGTCCGGAACGTGACCAGCACGACGTTCTTCTTGCCGACGAAGTCGCGCAGGCCGATGACGTTGCCGAAGCCGTCGGGCAGGCTGAAATCTTTGAGGGGCTCGCCGACGGTGACCGGGGCGACGACACCGGCCTCGATTTGCTCGTCGCGCTCGCGCTCGGCCTCAATGACGACCTGGCCGCCCTCTTTCATGAAGAATTGGTAGTAATTGGGGAGGCCCTCGACCTCCTCGACGGGGTCGGCCGCTGCGTGCGGGACTGCGAGGCAGATAATAAGGGTTAAGGCCAGCACCCGAACGGATTTGGTTTTGTGCTTCATTCTTTTTCGACCCCTTGGCGACGGTAGGCCGGCATTCTAATGCTTTAGGGGTAGGAACCGCATCTCTTCCTGTATTTATTCCATCTGCCACGGAGAGAACAAAGCCGTAGACGGGTTAGAAACCCGCCCCTACGGACGCGACGCAGCGCGTCCCTCCCGAGCCCGCCCTCGAATACGATATCGCTTTGACTCAGATGGAGCTTAATGGTCTTTGGAACCTCTCAATTGCGCCTGTCCTTGGTGTTTCAGGTGGAACGTGTGCGTTTCTATCGTCGATTTCCCTGTTCCTTTTCGAGTTCCCGGCGTTGTTCGCGGATTTCGCGGCGGAATCTTAGCACGGCCTGCTCGTGCTCGCGAATGGTGCTGCTAAAGGTGTGGGTCTTGCCGTCGGCGTTGGACACGAAGTAGAGGTAGTCCACTTCGGCGGGCGCCATGGCTGAGCGGAGGCTGGCCGCGCCGGGATTGGAGATCGGCCCCGGCGGGAGCCCGCGCCGCTTGTAGGTATTGTAGGGCGAATCGACTTCCTTGTCGGAGTTCAGGAGCCGCTGGCCGTATTTGCCGAGCGCGTATTGGAGCGTCGAGTCCATTTCGAGCGGCCGGTCCCGTGCGAGCCGGTTATAGATGACCGCGGCAATAATAGGCCGTTCCTCGTCGACGCGGGCCTCTTCCTCCACGAGAGAGGCGATGGTCGTGACGCGCACGGGGTCCTGATCGGCCAGGGCCGGAAATTCCTCGAGTAACTTGGCATATTCGGCCTGAAATTGCTCGAGCATGCTCGAAATCACCTCTTCGGCGGCGGGCTTCTCGGCGAAATAGTAGGTATTCGGCATCAGGAAGCCCTCGAGGCCTGGAACGTCGAAATGCAGTAGGCCGGCCGGGTCGAAGGCGGCTATCGCAGCGAGAAAATCTTCCGGCGAGTCGAACAGCTCGGCCATCTGGTCGATCGTGAGGCCCTCGGGAACGGTGAATTTCACGGCGTCGGGGTCGACCTGAGGCACCGGGTTCTCGCGAAGGAGCTCGAGGAGTTGTAGGGGCGACGCGCCCTTCGGGAGCAGGTGGGTGCCGTGCTTGATGGCTTCGGTCGAGTCGTCCAGCCGAATGGCCAGACGGAACAGGATGGCGTGCTCGACCAGGTCGGCCTCGGCGAGGAGGCGCGCGACTTCCTTGCCGGACGCGCCCTCGGGCACCGAGAACTCGACGGGCTCGCCTAGCAGTCCCGGTTGCGTCACGTGCTCGTGGACGAGGTAGACCGCCATCAGCACTACGGCGAGGAGGAGCAGGAACACGGCGAAGCCGTAGCCGAAGGACTTGCCGATGAGCTGCTGCATGGAGGCCATTACCTGCCTGATTTCCTCGTCGCTGGGTTCAGGACTGGTCACCGTTCGCGCGTCCTGCGATGGGCCTCGCGGTCGAGATAAAGTTGCAGGATCTGTTGCGCGGCCACCTTGTCGACCAGTTTACGGCGGCGCTTGCCCTTAACGCCCGATTCCCTCAGCGAGCGCTCCGCCGCGGCGGTGCTGAAGCGCTCGTCGATGGTCACGATTTCGATGTCGATGGTCTCTTTGAGCGTCTCGACGAATTCGAGCACCTTTGCCGCCTGCGGGCCCACTTTGCCCTCCATGTTCAATGGGACCCCCACGACAATCCGCACGGCCCCCTGTTCCTCCGCGATCGCCTTTACTGCCTCCGCGTCCGCGCGTAGCGACTTAACCTGAATCGTGTCAAAGGGCGAGGCGATGATCCCCAGGGGATCCGTCAACGCCACCCCCGTCCGCGCTTCCCCCACATCTAAACCTATAATGCGCCCTTCCATTACTTGATTGGCTAGCCCCTTCCGGTTAAAATCCAAACATGCTATTCTTACGAGTCAGCTACCTAGAAATCGTGATTGTATTGGTGGTAGTTCTTTTGACTTTCAGCCCATACTTCCTTAATCGAGACGTTCAACGCGTTCGCTCCAAGGTTCAATTGCTTGAACACACTATGGTCTCGCAGAAGCCCGTCGTACTGCTCCTTCTGGCCGCCAATGTAGTGCTCCTGTTCCTCATCCTCTACTTTTGGATTTTCTAGTTCCTGCCCCTGAAAGACAGGATGTGCCCTTTTCGGGAGCGACTGTTACACGAATTCAGGTGCTTCATTTTCATTCTCGCTTAGGTCTGATGCGCTATGTTGCGTCGGCCCTCGTCATACTGTGCGTTCTGCGACCAGGGACAACAAAGCCGCCCCATTCATCCCCCTCCCCTGGTGGGAGGGGTTAGGGGAGGGGGAGGCACGCGCCAGACCCCACCCCCACCTAACCTCCCCCATCAAGGGGGAGGGACTTTGAGTCACGATCGGGAGGGCGAGCGTACTCCCAGTTCGCTTTCCGTAACAGGAACTCCCTAATCCTGTAATGATTTCACAATCTCACTAACCTTTGCGATGGCTTCGGGGACCTTGTCGCCCAGTTTTCCGCCGGCCATGGCCATGTCGGGCCGGCCGCCTCCGCCTCCGCCGACGATGGGCGCGAGCTGTTTGACGATATCCCCGGCCTTGATGGTCTTGTTGAGGTCGTCGGAGACCCAGGCGCAGAGGTTCGCCTTGCCGTCTGTGGCGCTCCCGAGCACGATCACGCCCGAAGTGAGTTTCTGTCGCAGGTCGTCCATGAGCATCCGAAGACCCGCGGCGTCCTGGCCCTCCACTTCGGCCGCGAGGAGGCGTACGCCGTCGATCTCCTGCACCCGCGCGAGGTAATCGACCGTTGCGCCGGTCGCTGCGGCGCGCTTCCACTTGTCCACCTCGCGGCCAAGCCGCTTATTCTCGTCAAGCAGGGCCTGAATTTTTGCACCCAATTCATCCCGAGCTCCCCCTAGGAGCCGCCCGAAGTCACCCAGAGCCTTGTGTTCCGCCTGGATTCGCTCGATGGCGGGCTCGCCGCAGACGGCCTCGATCCGGCGCACCCCGGAGGCGATCGAGGCCTCTGAAACAATCTTGAAACACCCGATGACGCCGGTACGGGGGACGTGGATCCCGCCGCAGAGTTCCATGCTGATGTCGTCGATGCCGATGACGCGGACCATGTCCTCGTATTTCTCGCCGAAGAGCGCCATGGCCCCGGCCTCGCGCGCCTCGTCGAGCGCCCAGGTCTTCGCGGTGACCTCGGTGTCGGTGCGAATGTAGTTGTTCACGAGCCGCTCGATGTCCTGGAGCCGGGCTTCGTCTATGCCCTCGAAATGCGTGAAATCGAAGCGGAGCCGGTCCGGCGCGACG
>JASJYE010000093.1 GCA_030123645.1 Candidatus Hydrogenedentota bacterium
ACTCGCAATGACACGGTGGGGTGATTCATTCCGGTGAGCTATCCAGGCTAGTCTAACTAATTAACTAAGGGTTCTGGAGCCCTTTGTTTTCCTAATATCTCCTGTTTGGTGTGGCGCCGCCTTCGCCCTGTCTAAAACGATGCAAACTATCCGGGGGCAAAGGCCTGGCCGCCGTCGATCTTTAGGATCGCGCCTGTGGTGTAACTCGATGCGTCGCTGGCTAGATACAGCGCTGCGCCTACGATCTCGTGCGGTTCGCCGCCGCGCTGCAATGGAATCGAGGTCTTAGCGCGTTTCTTGAAGGCTTCCATGTCCCATGCCTTGCTGATGTCGGTCAGGAAGGGGCCGGGCATGATGCAGTTCACTCTCACCTTCGGTCCGAATGCCTGCGCAAGGCCGATGGTCAGCGTGTTTAAACCGGCCTTCGCAATGGCGTAGGGGATCACGTTCCCTGTCGGTTGTACCGCCGCGACGCTGCTCACGTTGATGATTGAGCCGCCGTCCTTTTCCGTCATGCGGCTTCCTATTAAGGAAGAGAGACGAAAGGGGCCGCGGAGATTTACCGCCAGCACCTTGTCGTAAAGCTCCTCGCTGACCCCGGCAAGCGAGTCGTAGATGGGAGACATGCCGGCGTTGTTCACCAGGATGTCGACCTGGCCGAACTTGTCGAAGGCGGTTTCCGCGAGACGGTCGCAATCTTCCCAGCGTCCGACGTGGCAGGCAACGCCGATGCATTCGTTCCCGGTTTCGCTTTGAAGGGCCATCGCGACTTCGTCGCATGCCTCGAACTTGCGGCTGGCGATCACGACGCGCGCACCCGCGCGCGCATAGGCGCCTGCCATCGCGAGACCTAGACCGCGGCTGCCGCCCGTGATTACGGCGACCTTTCCCGACAGGTCGAAACCGAATTGCTTCGTAGCTTGCGCATCAGACACGTCAACCCTCCCTACTCTTGGTCCATTACCGTAGCTTCGAACGAAGGCACGATTATACAAAAGCAGGGACAGTCCCGTCTCCGCTCGTACCTCGCTTCGCTTGGGACAGTCCCTGTTTTTGTAATACGCGGAGTGAGGCGTGGATGCTGATTTCAGCGAACGGCGACCGGGATGTTCACTACTTGTTCCGGCGCGGTCGGCGCAGATTTCTTGACATCCCGTCCGAAGCCCCGCGATCGTACGTGTGCTGCCGGTTTATTCCTTATCGTCTGGCGATTTGTGAAAGGACGTGCATGTGCTTGGAGCATGGCGCCGAGCGTGTGAGACGAGTTGATGTACTGGCGACAGTGGATTGCGGATGCTTCCTGAGCGGCCGGCCTTAATGATGGCCGTTGTGCCCGGAGCCGTGATGCGAGCCGCCGAAGCCGAGGCTCAGGCTGAAGCTCGATTGCGGGTAATAGTGGCCGTAATACCCGTAGCGATGCCGCGGATACGGCGCGTAGTAAGGTCGATGCGGGTAATACGGGCGATAATAGGTTGACGTGCCGTAGAGAAGGCCGCCGTGTAGCGACGGAGAGCCGCCGTAGTAGCCGAGACCTACCGTGTAGTTCGTGCGCTTGTTCTTTCGCCGTACCTTGCGCGCTTTGGGGCGCTTCTTTTCGTAGACTCTCTCTGGCGCGCGTTCAGCGTAGTATTCCGGTCCGTGCGTGCACACGCGGACCGTCTCATACGTCCTATGCTCATAGCTCCCGCCGCTCGAATCCGTGTACCTCCGCGTCACCGGGCGCTGCTCGTATGTGCACACATGCTCCTCGCCGGAAGCAACTGCCGCCGCCCTCGTCCCTGAAACCGACACCGAAACGCCCACTTGTGTCCCCGCACTCGCAACTCCCGAAAGGAGAAGCGTCCCCGCGGCGATCGAGGCGCCCATATAAATCCGCAGTCTCTTAGAGATTCTCATGCTGGTACTCCTTCACTTCTTCGCTTATACCGTGCCCGGCAGAGAGTAAATGCAGTCATCGCAGGCGCATATATATAGACGAAAGAAAGGAGCTGGGATTCACTGCTATGGGTGAAGAAACGTAGAGGAAGCCTTAAGCGCTAGGTGTGCAATAGGTTATAGCTCGTTCCCACGGTCCTCCGTGGGAATGCGTACTCTCCTACCATTCCGTGGCAACGTCGAGCAGTCCTTCGCGCCCAGCATAATTCCGAGCACTTGAATAGCGCCAATGTTCCGGCTCGTCCACGTACCCACGGCTTACCGGATTGTTGTGTATGTACGCGATTTTCTGCCGCATCATCTCATCGCCCTGAATCCATTCAGCATGGACCCCTTCCTGCCAAAACTGATAGCTGCGGTCGCCTTTGTGCGCCTTCTTGTAAAACGCAAGCTGGTCAAGAACGGTCTTCACTTGGTTTTCCTTCAGATACGCCAGTACTTGTTTGGCCGTGTACGATTTGAACCGGCTGATGTCACGGCTTAGATCCGTGCTTTGCGCGATGATATGCATGTGGTTCTCGAGGACGACATACGCGTAGACCTTTAAGCCTTCTTTCGAAAGGTAGCGCAACGAATCGAGGAGAATCTCGACGGTTTCAGCGCGGGTGAACACGGGTACCCAGTGCAAGACGGTGCAGGTCATGAAATGAGGTTGGGTAACGTCAACGAAGCGATACCTGCTTCTACCCACGGGCGTATCCTGTATGCATTCCCACGGAGGACCGTGGGAACGAGTTAAATATCATCCGTCATAACATCATCTTACAGCTTTAACTCGTTCCCACGCTCCCGCGTGGGAATGCATACTCTCCTACCATTCAGTGGCAACGTCGAGCCGTCTTCCGTGGCGATTCGATGGCGGCCTGGGCGGCGGTAAATCGGGCGACGGGGACGCGGAAGGGGCTGCAGCTCACGTAATCGAGTCCGGCGTCGATATCCACACAACCGATTGCTGCACGCTATAGGACAGGCCCAAAGGACGCAGGATATATTTCAACGCTTCACGAAGAGGGATGTTTTTTAGGGTCACGTAGTCAATCATGCCATCCGTCTCGTACTTCGCGTCGGGGTCGACGCGATTCGGCTCCTTAGGCCGAACCACACGGTTGTCAAAAATGATGTTGATTTCGTAGTTCTCGGAGATGAAATCGAGAATATCCTGAAGGTGCGTGTCTTGGAATGTCATGTCTACTTGCTTGTCAAGCAGCCCTTCGATGCCTGTCCTCTGGGGCGCCGACTCGGGCGCATCATTCGCCTGGGCGGTGCTGACGCCCAAGGGAAACGCGGTAGCAACGTGTCTTCGTTCGAAGCTAGCGCAATGGACCAAGAGAAGGGGTAGAGCAAAGAGTGTTAGGCGGATGAAAAAGTGTGAATTGCGCATGGCTTACGCTCCTTTTTCCCGCTGGCCCAGCTTGTGTGCGCGCACTCTGGTTCAACCCATGCTACGCGTAATAAGCTGCTCGCGGTGCAGGTGAACGATAGAATATCCGATTCAGTATACCAGACCGAGCGCCACTCTAGAACAGGAAAATAAGGTCGCCAATGCGAGCAGGCCCGATCATTCCTAAGGCCGCCGCTTTTTCGGCTTTGCCGTCTTCCGTGGCGATTCGATGGCGGCCTGGGCGGCGGCAAATCGGGCGACGGGGACGCGGAAGGGGCTGCAGCTCACGTAATCGAGTCCGGTGCGGTGGCAGAACTTGACGGACTCGGGGTCGCCGCCGTGCTCGCCGCAAATGCCGATCTTGAGGCCGGGCCGCGTGCTGCGGCCTTTGGCGACGCCCACTTCGATGAGCTGGCCGATGCCCTCCTGGTCGAGGCTCTGGAAGGGGTCGTGCTCAAGGATTCCGCGCTCGAAGTAGTCGGGCAGGAAGGTGCCGGCGTCGTCGCGCGAATAGCCGAAGCCCATCTGTGTGAGATCGTTCGTGCCGAAGCTAAAGAATTCGGCGTGCTCGGCGATCTTGTCGGCGACGAGACACGCGCGCGGGATCTCGATCATCGTCCCGACGAGGTAGTTGATCTTTATCTTGCGCTTTTTCATCACTTCTTGCGCGGCCTTGCGAATGATTGCGGCCTGGTTGATAAATTCGTTCGGATGGCCGACGAGCGGGACCATGATCTCGGGCAGGACTTTGACTCTTTTCTTGATGAGCTCGGCGGCGGCCTCGAAAATTGCGTGGGCCTGCATTTCGGTGATCTCGGGATAGGAAATGCCCAGGCGGCAGCCGCGGTGGCCGAGCATCGGATTGACTTCGTGGAGCTGGCTGATGCGGTCACGAATCTTTTGTTGCCCGATGCCGAGTTTCTTGGCCAGTACGGCAATCTGGTCGTCCGTCAAGGTCAGGAACTCGTGGAGTGGCGGGTCGAGCAGGCGAATGGTGACCGGTTTGCCGGCCATAGCCTTGAAAATCCCTACAAAGTCCTTCTTTTGAAAGGGGAGAAGCTTCATGACGGCCTTGCGCCGCGACTCTTCGTCCTCGGCGAGGATCATCTCGCGCACGTGGACGATACGCTCCGGCTCGAAGAACATGTGCTCGGTGCGGGCGAGGCCGATACCCTCCGCGCCGAAAAGCACCGCTTGTTTCGCGTCACCCGGCGTTTCGGCGTTCGTGCGCACATTAATCTGCCGCGTTTGATCGGCCCACGACATGAGCACGTTGTACCATTTGTTCTTCTCGGGCCGGGTGGGGAGGACGTCGAGCTTGCCGAGATGGACCTCGCCGGTTGTGCCATTGACAGAAAGCCAATCGAGCTCTTTTAAGACGCGGCCGTTTACGGTCAGGGTCTTGTTCTTGGCGTCGATGATCAGAGCCGAGCAGCCGACCACGCAGCATTTGCCCCAGCCCCGGGCGACCAGCGCCGCATGGCTCGTCATGCCGCCCTTCGCCGTAAGAATCGCCTCGGCCACGTGCATGCCATGCACGTCTTCGGGCGACGTTTCATTACGCACCAGGATGACCTTCCGGCCCTCTTTCGAGTATCGCGCCGCGTCGTCCGCGCTAAAGACAATTTCGCCTACGCCGCCGCCCGGTCCCGCCGGCAAGCCCTTGGCAATCGTCGCCGCGTTCCGTTCAGCTTTGGGATCGAGCATGGGGTGGAGGAGCTCGTCGAGTTGGTCGGGGTCGACGCGCATGATGGCCGTGTGCCTGTCGATGAGTTTTTGCTCCGCCATCTCGACGGCCATGCGGATCGCCGCCGCGCCCGTGCGCTTACCGGTGCGCGTCTGGAGCATCCAAAGCGAGCCATTCTCGATCGTAAACTCGATATCCTGCATGTCCTTGTAATGTCTCTCGAGTTTGCGCCGAATACGGTCGAGTTGTGCGTACAATTTCGGCTCGGCCTCCTCGAGCGATTTCATGCGCCGCGTTTCCGCCGTCTTCGTCGCCTTGTTAAGCGGCGACGGCGTCCGGATACCCGCCACGACGTCTTCACCCTGCGCGTTCTCGAGCCACTCTCCAAAAAACTCGTTCTCACCCGTCGCCGGGTTGCGCGTAAACGCGACACCCGTGGCGCAGCCACGGCCCATATTGCCGAAGACCATGGCTTGAACGTTGACGGCCGTGCCCCAGTCGTCGGGGATGCCCTCGATCCTGCGATAGGCGAATGCCCGGCGCCCGTTCCAGGATTGAAATACGGCGCGAATACCTCCCCAGAGCTGTCTTTCAGCGTCGTCGGGAAAATTCTTCTTGAGCCTTTGCTTTACGATCTTTTTGAACTGGCCGGAGAGCTTTTGGAGGTCGTCCGCGGACAGTTCGTTGTCCTCCTGCACACCGCGCGTTTCCTTCATCTTATGTAGCGCAGCTTCAAGCTTTTCGCGTATCGAATGCCCGTCTTTCGGCTCGACGCCGGCGGCCTTTTCCATCACCACATCGGCGTACATCGTGATCAGGCGGCGGTAGGCGTCGTAGACAAATCGCGCGTCGCCAGTCTTCTTAATCAGACCCGGGATGGTCTTCGTCGTGAGGCCCACGTTGAGCACCGAGTCCATCATGCCGGGCATGGACTGCCGAGCACCCGAGCGCAGCGACAGCAAGAGCGGGTTATCCGGCGAGCCGAACTTCTTGCCCATCGACCGCTCGACACGCCGGAGCGCCTTGCCCGCCTCCTCCACCAGCGACTTCGGCAGCTTCCCCTTGTCTTTGTAATAAAGCGTGCACATCTCCGTCGTGATTGTGAAACCCGCCGGCACAGGAATGCCGAGGCTGGACATTTCGGCAAGGTTGGCGCCCTTGCCGCCGAGGAGGCTTTTCATGCCGGCCCGCCCCTGCGCCTTGCCATCCCCAAAGAAATAGACTGCCTTTTTCGCCATGAATTGCGGTCTCCCTTAAGCGTGAAGTGTATCTCGGGCCCCTTCGCGCACCAGGTGTGCATTCCGCGCCAGGCACCTGGAAAGGGCGTGCGGCAAGGCGGGAAGGTCTCGAGCCGAGATGACGCGGCACTATACTAAAGGGAGCCGAGCGCCTGCAAGGAGGAGCATGCGTACAAGGGCGCAAGGAATAGGCGGCGACGGACCGAATATAGGTGTGGCCGTGGGGCCGCAGTCCCCAGGCGCATGGCCGGGATCCTCGAAGCAACTCGGGCGGGTCAGAGACCCGCCCCTGCATTTCGTCACGGAATTTGAGTTTGGGTTTCTCAGTGCCTGGCGTGTAGGGTGGGCTTGCTCTACCGTTACCATATTCACACCCTTCGTTTTGCGGGAGGCGCCGGGGGATGGGGAAGTTTCGCGACGCGTTTGAGACCTCAAATCCACCCGTAGTAAACTCTAGCCAGTCGGCCTCTTCATTCACTTCCCAGCAAGAGCGCCTTCATGCGCCCGTAGCTCAGTCGGATAGAGCAACGGCCTTCTAAGCCGTGGGTCGGGGGTTCGAATCCCTCCGGGCGCGCCATTTGGGACTATAAAGACAGGGTTTTTCTGGCCCTGTCTTTTTCTTGTCTACTCGTGTTTGGCAATTGTGCCCAAATTGTGCCCTACTCTTGGAATGGCGTCAATTTTCAAGAGAGGCGCGGTATGGTGGGTGAAGTATTCGCGTAACGGACGCACCCTTCGGCCTTCGCTTAAGACCACGAACAAACGCATCGCGGAGCGGGAAAAGCAAGCACTCGAAGCGGAGTTACTCAGGCCACACCACAGGGCCCCAGAGGACAAGGACGCCACAATCGCGGATTTCCTCGCGCGTTGGGAGAGCTGGGCCAGCGCGAACCTGACCCGTAAAACACATGAGACGCAACGCGGTCGCTTCGACATATTTCTCGCAGACCTGAAACCCGCGCCCCGCCTACTAGGCGACATCGACCGTCAGGACGTTGTGGACTTCATCGGGGGGCTCGCAAAGAGTGGACGTAGCAAGACGACCATCGACAACTACCTGCGGGACGCGAGCGCCTTCTACGGGCACGCCTTCAAGACCTTCGAGAAATACACAGGGCTGCGCGGATGAAGCCGAGCGCACGGCGTAGAGGCGTAGACGCCGGGGCCGCAAGCAGACAGTCACGCGGGTGGCGGGCAGGCGCAGGGGGCTGGACGTGGCGCTGGATGCGATGCGGGGCAGGGATGAATAAAGGATGCGGCCGGCTCGGGAAGGAAGGTGAGCCGACCGCACAAACAGCAGAAGGAAATCAGGAGGTTCACTAGATGGAACATGACAGGTAAAGATTATATTCCCACGGCCAGGCAGGAGACACCCCCAAGGACGCAGCCCTCTGAGCTCTAAAAAAATCTCTACAGCGATTCATTCTCAAGACCATATGTCTCCATACGTTCTTTTTCGCACGGATATAGCGTTTCGCTCCGCCCACCCAAGCACGAGATCACTATTAACACTATAGACAGCTACATGAGCGACAACGCATCGGAACACAACCCGCCGGGCTTAGAGCCGCATCGCTCACAGCCTATTCGCGATTCGCCGCGCTTGCTAAGTTATTCTGCAACAGTACATTAGGCAGAGGAATGGCCGGAACCACCGGTTTGGTATTATCGATCCAACGTTGACACACTGTCTTCTTCGTCATTGCCAGGAGCGCAGCGACGTGGCAATCTCGCATTCCCAAGTGCCTTCGGTTAAAGAGCCGGAACCACCGGTTTGGTAATTGCCACGCTTCGCTGTTAAGGAAGTAATTCTCAATGTGTCCGCAAAAAA
>JASJYE010000454.1 GCA_030123645.1 Candidatus Hydrogenedentota bacterium
GTTTCCATGACCTTCACCCAGGGCAGTTTCCACGCAATCATGGGGGCCAGCGGCTCGGGTAAGAGCACCTTGCTGAACCTGCTGGGCTGTCTGGACAGGCCGACCGGCGGCACCTACCTCTTCGAGGGCCGCGACGTCATGACGCTGAACGACGACGCCTTGAGCGAACTCCGGCTTCGCTATATCGGGTTCATTTTCCAGAGTTTCAACCTGATTCCCCAGTTGACGGTTCGGGAAAATATCGGGTTGCCCCTTTTCTACCAGAAATGGAGTGTGAGCCGGCGCGCCGAACGGGCGGAGGAACTGGCGCACGAGGTCGGTCTGGCCGACCGGCTCAATCACCGGCCCGCGGAGTTGTCGGGCGGGCAGCAACAACGTGTGGCAATCGCCCGGGCCCTGGCAAACGATCCCCACATCATCCTGGCGGACGAGCCCACGGGGAATCTGGACTCGAAGACAGGCATGCAAATCATGGAAATGCTCTCCGGCCTCAACGCAAAGGGAAAGACCCTTATCATGGTCACCCACGAAGCGTATATCGCCGACTTCGCGACGACCCGGATTCACATGCGGGACGGTCAAGTCGACAGTATCGAGTCCAAGAACTGATGTGGAACCTTAATCTCTTACAGAACATCGAGTCCGGCGTAAAGAACCTCATGCTGCACAAGCTTCGTTCCCTGCTCACGATGCTGGGGATGGTGTTCGGCGTGGCCAGCGTTATCGCGATGCTTTCGATTGGGGAAGGCGCCAGCAAACAGGCCCTTGAAGACATTCGTAAACTCGGCAGCACCAACATCATCATTAACGCCGTGAAACCGTCGGAGGACGAGGCCGCCGCGAGCGTGCGGACCTTCTTGAGCGTCTACGGACTCCTCTACGACGATGAAGCGCGCATCCAGGAGTCCTTCGAAACAGTCACGCGAACTGTTCCGGTCAAGGTGGTGCGCAAGCAAGGGCGGCTATACGAACGGGCACTGGAACTCCGCATTGTCGGCACGACGGCAAGCTGGTTTGAACTGGTGCAGCGGCCGATGATTGCCGGCAGAGCCCTCATCTTTCAAGATGAGCAATCGTTGGCGAGTGTTTGCGTGCTGACCGAGTACGGTGCACGGCGTTTGCTCGCGACCCGGGGGGCCATCGGGGAGGCCCTGCGTATTGGGAACGTCTATTTCACGGTCGTGGGCATCGTCAAGAGCGAGCAAGGCCAGAGCGCCGATATCCAGACGCCCGACGAGAAAGTCGACGCCTATATCCCCCTCGCGGTTGCCCGGGCTCGTTTTGGGGACGTCAATTTCCAGCGGACCACGGGCTCGCAGGAAACGGAGAAGGTCGAATTGCACCAACTGATCGTCGAGGTCCGGGCCAATGACGACGTGGAGCCGACGGCCGAAGGTATCCGGGCGATGTTGAAACGGTTTCACAAAAAAGAAGACTACCGGTTGAGCGTTCCCCTGACCTTGCTCCGGCAGGCCGAGGCCACAAAACGCACCTTCAACATCGTGTTGGGTTCTATTGCGGCGATCAGTCTGCTGGTCGGCGGCATTGGCATCATGAACATCATGCTGGCCTCCGTCACGGAGCGCACGCGTGAGATTGGCGTCCGCCGCGCCATTGGCGCAAAACGCAAAGAGATCATCCTCCAGTTCCTCATCGAGACGGTCGTTCTCTCGGTGATTGGCGGACTCATCGGCATTGGAATCGGGATATCGATTCCCTGGACGGTCACCTTTTTTGCAGGGATGCCGACCGTGGTGACGGCGAGCAGTCTTGTACTCTCGGCAGGCATCAGCATCGCCATCGGCATCATTTTCGGCCTCTATCCGGCCGTGCGCGCAGCCAACCTCGACCCCATCGCCGCCTTGCGCCACGAATAGCTGTTCCTCGCAAAAAATAGGTGAGTGGCGCGGGGGAATCTCACCCCCGCGCTCTCGTAGAACCGGACGCGTACGTCTCCGCGCATCCGGCTCCCATCTCTCGAAATACCTCAGGGCATCGCACCAAGTCGCCAGTGCGGAAACAAGTACGGTTCGCGGTGTGCGACACGGCATAACCAATAGGCTGCCCGTCGCCGATGACCGCGAAATCGCTTGTATTTCCGTTGGGCCCAGCCCATCTGCCGCAGCATGCTCTTTGTTCGAGGTTTGATTCAAGGCCGGAGGGCATCTAACTCCTTTTCCCGTCGTGCGTGTTTTCTTTTTTGCGATGTAGCGCAGACTACCCCCTTGTCAGAAAGGCTATGTTTTGGGATCATGGTGGTGGATTGGAGGCCACGCCACGATGTTTCTCAGGCGTCACGATCGCAAGAAGGGCGAAGAAACGTATGAGTACTGGACCTTGGTGGAGTCGGTGCG